>JAICQC010000414.1 GCA_025938055.1 Anaerolineales bacterium
CCCTCCAGGCGGACGAACATCTCGGGCGAGGAACCGACAATGAACAGCGGCTCGCCATCCACAAGCCCGAAATCGAAAAAGAACATGTAGGGCGAGGGATTGAGCCGCCGCACCGCACGGTAAACGTCAAATGCCTCCACGTTGGTCTGACGCGTGAAGCGCTGCGAGAGCACCACCTGGAAGATGTCTCCCGCGGCAATGTGCTCCTTAGCGGTACACACCATCGCCTCAAACGTGTCCTGCGTCATGTTCGAGCGGATCTCAGACGGCGTAACAGTTGTTTTGTTGGCGGCGGGCAAAGGCTGGGCAAGGCGTTCTGCGATCTGATCGAGCTTCTGGTTCGCCGCTCCCACATCGCCATCGAGAACATTGGCGATCAGGAAGATGCTTCGCCGGGCATGGTCAAAGGCGACGACAGTATCCGCGAGGAGGTAGATGCCATCGGGCACTCTCGCGCTGAGCGGAGGGGCAGTACTCACCTGCCCCGAAGTCGACACTTGCACCTGGCGCAAGTGCAGGTGAGCGCGCTCGAGCCTTGGCTTCAACGTCGGCTCAAAATACCGGACCGACTCATACCCGAGATAGCCCACCAACCCGCCTGTAAAGCGCGGGGCGTTCGGCAGACGTTCCGTGGAGAATCGGCTCATCTCCCCCTGCAGGAAGCGCGTCGGGTCCTCCTCGAGCTGGATGGTGCGGCTATCGCCGTTCTCCCTGACCTCGATCTCTCCGTCCCGCAGGATGTACTCTGCCCGCGGCTGGACACCGATAAACGAGTAGCGCGCGATGCGCTCTCCGCCTTCCACTGACTCCAGCAGAAACGATGCGCCATCCCCGCGCAGCTTCAGGTACAGGCTGACGGGCGTCTCCAGATCGGCGGTTATCTCGCGGATAAGGGTTTGGGTAGTTATCGTTTCAAGTAACATACAAACCTCCAATCGATACTCGATATCGAAAACCGAATATCGATGATCGAATATCTTAAATTAAAATCCCCTCCGTCCGTTGGGACGAGAGGGGACTCCCGTGGTGCCACCCAGGTTAACGCTTTGTTGAAAATCCCGTTCACGGGACTTAATAAAAAATTCCCTGTGTGATGCAACAGGGAAAGAAAGCCAGCGTCACTCTTGTAGTTAGCTAGTTGGATAGTTCGCTAGTTCTGTAGTTGCTATCCTTCTAAGTAACTCTGCGTGATAACGGGTGCAGTTCCCGTCTCAGGCTACTCGACTGTCTGACTACGAAACTATCAAACTGCTTTTGCCTTTGCAACTCGGAGGTCCATTCGGCTTCTGCGCTTTTGCCTTGCTCACACCCTGCGGCCATTCCCGACCGCGTCTGCTTGGCTCTCTGGAAATCGCTTTGAAGCGTACTCGTCCTCGTCAGCGTATTTTGCTATTGGGCGGTATTCTATGACGGAGGCAGGGATGTGTCAAGAGGGAGATTATTCAACCTTATCCCGGTAGTCCTCATCATCCAGCACGCTCCCGTATGGATAGACAGGGCGATCCCTCCTGCCGCTATTGCTGAAGATGCCGGAAAAGAGCGGATGGATGCAGAGCTGGTCGTCGTGGCTGATGGTCAATTCGTGGGCAACGGTGTATTCAAAGTTGCCCTTGATATACACGTCTGTTTCCTTGCCAGGAATAACGCGTCCCAGCGCGCCGATCTCGATCAGCATGCGCTGGAATTCGAACATGCCCTCGCCGCCAAAGACAGCCTTGCCGTGGCGGGTAAACACCTGGTGAAGCTCGCCCACGGAGAACTTATGTCCAAGCTCGGGCAGGCAGCGCTTGCAGGTTGCCTCGGCAGTGGGATGAATCAGCTTGAACGCCACGAAGATCTCGCTGACAATAAATTCCTCCACCTTCCGAATGCCATTGATGATCTTCTCTTCGCTGACTGGGAATGGTTTCGAACCCGGAGCGCCATTTATTCCTTTGAATATCGAGTTCAAAAGCATGAGGAAGTGCCGCGGCAGAAGCTGGGTATGCCGCAGGATGTAGGACATGGTCTCTTCCTGAAAGCCAGCCTGGTTGGTGACCTTATCAGGCAGCACCTTACCAAAGAGCATCAGTGCATCGGCGCGCCTGGTGAGGTCGGGCTGCGACATGCCTCTCAAAAACTCGGGATAATACAAGGCAAGATAAAACATCAGACGCTGGGCGCCGATCAGCACCAGTTCACTTGCTGTCCACTGCAGTTTCAGCGCCCGCCGGAAATCCTTGTTCGGGTTGGAGGAGATCTTGATGATCCGGCGGAACAGCTCGGAAGGCAGGCAGAAGCGGATGTCCACTACGTCCCGCGGCTTGTTCATCGAGCCCACGAATTTCAGCAGTCCCTGCAGTGAGTGCGAGACCGAGTCGATGTCCAGACGGAAATCATCGAGCGAATCCATCAGGATCACAAAGCTCTTTTTGGAGGATTTCAGGCTGTCCAGCACAACCGATTTGGCATCGTCGAAGGTGACCCGGTCGAAGCGCCTCAGGATTTCGGAGACCCCATCTCTGGGACCCGCATCCATCACCTCATCGAACAGATTGGCGATCTTCCAGAGCACATCGTCCACCGTATCATTGTCCTTCACGCCCACCTTATCGAGGTATGTATTTACGATATACAACTTTTCCGGTGATAACAGGGGGTGTTTGCGAACCTCGGATAAGACACAGGTCCACAGGATTGTTTCCCACAGCTCAGAAAGCGTTTCGGGGAAGACCGCGTCCTTCGTCATCCCTTGAATAACACTGGAGATATGTCCAAGCACATGCGCCGTGCGGATCTCGGTATAAAAATCATATTGCTTGTCGAAGAAAACCGTCCGTAAATAATATGTTTTCCCCGAGCCCTTGCGTCCCATGATAATGGAGGGTCTATGGTGGAGGTTCTTATAGATCCAGTTATGCCGTTCGAACAACCTGTTCATCACGTCCACATCTTTGGGATCGATATCAACAGAATCGATCGGACCGAACGGTTCATCTTTTGTAATGTAAGGACGGATTGTGTCGATCAATGAATACTCCTCCCGGCTGCTTTGCGCTTAGTAATGAGATTATACAGTTTAGTTTGCAACCCGCCAATCCCAATTATGTCAGGTTGCCCTCATCAGACGTTATTACTGATGTCTCGAATATGACCCCAGTACCCTCAGCATGAGGGCATATTCACCCAAGTGATCCAAGGCCTTGCGGGCGGTCTCTTCGTGCGCCGCGCCGCTGAAGTCGATGTAGAACAGGTACTCCCACGGCTGTCCCTGGAGGGGACGCGACTCGATCTTGGTCAGGTCGATGTCGCGCAGGGCGAAGACACTCAGGGCTTTGAACAGCGCGCCGGGCAGGTTCTTGAGTGTGAACACGATTGACGTCTTCGCCTCCCCCTCCGTCTTCACTGCCGTTCTGGAGATGACAAGGAAGCGGGTGTAATTCTCCGGGTTATCTTCGACTCCCTCTTCGAGGATCTGCATGCCGTAGATTTCCGCAGCCCGGCGGGAGGCGATCGCCGCGGTATCGCGCGCACCCGACTCCTTGAGCATCTTGACGCTTCCCGCGGTGTCATAAGCGGATTCCGATTTGACGCCGAGTTCACGCAGGTACGCCGCGCACTGTCCCAACGCCTGGGGATGACTGATCACTTTTTTGATCTCCGCTTTTGTCACGCCCGGCAGGGCAATCAGACAATGCTGTATACGCAGGAGATATTCGCCGACGATGTGCAGGTCATGCCGCAGGAGCAGGTCATAGTTCTGGTGAATGCTCCCTGCTAGAGAGTTTTCGATGGGAATGAGACCCGCCTCACACGCCCCTGAGACAACCGCATCAAACACCACGTCGAACGATTCACACGGCTGCGTGTCTACCTTCCCGAAATAATCGAACACCGCCTGCTCGCTATACGCACCCGGCTCACCCTGGAAGGCAATTTTCATGATCACTCCAATGTGTGGTCTCGACACAAACTCGACCACCGAATTTACCATGTACTGTTTACGAATTACTGCTTTTCCGCCCACTCCACGATTTTGCGAAACCCTGCCTCCACATCTTCATCCGAAGCGGCGATCGTCATGCGGACGAAGCCTTCCCCCTGTTCCCCGAACGCGGAACCCGGCATCAGCCCTACGCCTGCTTCTTCGAGAATGCGCTCGCAGATTTCCGGCGACGTCATCTGCAATGGACGGAAATCAAGGAAGAAGTAA
>JAICQC010000066.1 GCA_025938055.1 Anaerolineales bacterium
CATGATCAAAAGTATCGCCACGCCTGATGCGATCAGAATCGGGATCAGCCAGCTGGGCGGCGCGGCGGGGACGGGAACCGAAGGAACTACCTGTGGGACCGGCGTAGTCAGGATTGCCTGGTCGGGAGGCACCAGCGTTCCCAGCGCGGAGAAGGCAGACGAGGAACTGCCGGTCGCGACCTGCGACCCATTTGTCACAGCAAAGACACCCGTTAGCTGGCTGCTGAGTTCGCTTTGAAGCAGCGCGTTGCCAGCCAGGGCCACACCTTCATCGGTATTTCCCGCCAGCACCAGAATCGGCTTTTCCACGTTATAAGGCGAATTTAACAGTTCCAGGTAGCCAACGCTCATCCCTTCCGGGACTCGATAGACGATTTGCATATTGCTCTCACTGGCAGTTTCGCTTGCAAAATCAAAAGGTGCCGGCAGTTGATTATTTATCTCCGAGAGCAGCGGGATCGTGCTCGACTTCCCGATAAGGACCAGAGAGTTCTCGGCAAGCACCTGCTGCGGAATATCATCCGCATAGGCGGCGTCGAGGTTGGAGATTAGTGGATTGGCGGTCGTTCCCAGGTCATAAGCCATCTGGCCCGCAATTTTCCAGGTATCGGGGTTGGCACGTGGCATGACAAAAGCCACATCGCCGAGATCACTGCGGGTCATCAAAAGATCCGGATAGAACTTGAGATCCAGCAGCCACGGAGATGCAGTGTCTTCGCCTATTGTGGCGGGAAGATGGAACGCGGTCTGGTCATTGATTGTGATCCAGGGATCGGAAAACCCGGTCGAATCACAGGAGGTGGTCGCCAGGAGTCTGGCGCTGATCGACAGGCGATTCTCACCAAAGCGCAGCACGCCGGTTGGGATCTGGATATGCACCGAACTCAACTGCTCCGATTCCTTGGTAAAACCAACACTCGAAATCAATTGGTCATTCAACTCAACCGAAAAGGAGGAGTTGCTGTAATCCAGCAGCCCGGAGTGATAGTACATCAGATCAATATAGGCGTCAGCCGCTTTGAGCTGTTCTTTTGAGGCGTTGAATGAGAACTGTACACTGTCCACACCGATACCGGTCAGGGTCTCGCTCTGGTAACCCAGGCTCTGGAGTGTGAAATCTTCCACCACAGGAATGGCATCTGAAAGCAGCTGCACATTCGCCACATACGCCAGCGCAGGATTCTCATAGATCAGGATTCTGCCGGAGCTGACCGCCTGTGCCGCTTTGAGGACTGCATCGGTGCTCGTCCCACCCACGAACATCACGACCTTGCTCTCGTTCCAGGGCGAGAGCGCCAGTGCCACAACGCCGTCCGTTTCTGACTCCGGCGGCAGGTTCACAAATTGTCCGTTCTCTACGCTCAGTGGGAAAGTCACATTGCTCAAGAGATCGAACTGTTCGGGCCTACCCACAAAGATGAGATTATTCGCGCCCAGGGTTTCGTCAGTCAGGTCGGCGGGGGTGGCCAGCCCAAAGTTAGCCTCCGAGCTGATGATCGATCCAAACCCTGCCATCACATTCAGCCCGGCTTTCAATTCTTGAATATCAGGCTCATTGGGCACCACAACTAGAGTGCTGTCCGGCACCAGAGCATCGCGCAGATAAAAAGGAGCCGGCAAACGCGAAAGGTTTAGTTCAGGCGGGGAAACTTCAAAGGTGAGGTGGAACGTCGAGCTGGGTTTGATCGCCACCACGGCTCGAATATTATAGATACAGCTAAACTGTGCGCCCAGCGCAATCGCCAGTTCATGGCGGCCATCCTGACGGATTGAAGAGAGTCCGTTGGGCGGCAGTTGGAACTCGGTGGTCTGTGCCCCCAAACCTCTTAATTCAATTGTTCCCACCGCCTGGCCGTTATAGGTCACAAACAGCGAACCGCCATACGGGTTTTGCTCGGTCCCGATCAAACCCACATCTGCACCGCTTAAGGTAACTTCATAATCCAGTTGAAGTGTTCCACCCGTAAGCTGCCAGTTTGTCGGAACACTGAAGAGTACTCTCGTCTCGTCAAAGGGGCTGACCAGGCTTGTCTCCCGAAACGCCAGGTCTGCAAAGGTAACCGTTGCTTCGTTGGCACCAATCTCAATAAAAGCCTTCTGTTCTGTAACGTTCGACTCGCTCCACGTTCGCGCAGAAACCGCCTGATAATTTCCAAGCAGTAAAGCCAGTAAAACAATCAATGTAATTACTCTATTTTTCATTATCGCGCTTCCTTCTTATGCAACTCGTAATAGAAAAAATCATACTTATAAAAGGCCTAACCAAAAGGACGCACCTTGTACAAGGACACTTTTCCGTTGGATTGCATGGCGACATCTAGTGCCTTCTCCGCCTGTTCAATTAATGAGCTGAGCGATTCCCCGCCCTGACGGTCTGCCAGGCCGACCCGCAGATCCAGAAAAATATCCGTCTCGCCATCTGCCTCCAGCGAAAATGGTTGGTCCAGCACCTCACGGATTCGCGCCATTCTGCCTTCTGCCGCGGCGCCATCCGTGGAAGGCAGCAACACACCAAACTGCAGGTTAGACCACCTGCCCACAATGTCATTGCCTCGCAATTGGTACTTCAGAGTCTCCGCCACGTGCCGCATGACTTTGTTGACATACGCCTGTGGCAAAGAATCGTAGAATTCCTGAATCCCATTCAACTGCAGGATGCCCAGAGTGAGAACACTGTCCGGCTCGCTGCCGATCTCCTGACGAATCCTTCTCTCAAAATAGGGACGGGAATACGCCAGTGATTCGTAATCGATCTTGTTGCGTTCGCCCAGCCGGTCCAGCGTGGATGATAACTGGTCCCGGAAGATTGCCAGCGCCACCCCAACAACGATACCAACCAGCAGCGCCAGACCGGCGTTCTGGATGGGCTTGGGCTCTATCGGCTCGCTGGGGACAATCGCCTGGTCGAGAAATTCGATATTGTAGATCACGTATAAGTTGCGAATAAAATCGATCGCGCTCTGTCCGATCCCATTTGCCAGGAGAGTCGCCACTTCCGGGTCGGGTCCCTGCACGCTGAACCTGATGATATTCGCGTCCGGGAGGACCGTCACGAACGTGGTATATGCGCTGAATTGCGTGGTGTCCATACCGATAAGATTCAACGTTCTGACAATGATGTCGCGACTGTTCAGGACTTCCGCATATGTTGAAATAATCGAGCGTCTGTCCAGCGCTTCGAGACTGTTGATCAGATCTCCAGTTTCGGTAGTTCGGACGTCTGGGCTTACAATAAACCGGGCCACGGCTTCATAGGTGGGGGTCGTCAGATAATATGAGTACACAAGTGACAGGTTTACAGCAACCAGTGCCGCAATCAGGATAAGCCACCAGCCCCGCTTAATGATCCTGAGATAAAATCTCGTCTCCATAGAAAAATCTCCATCTGAGGGTTTGAGTAGTTACTTTGCACTACACTCTTGCAACTTTTAGCAGTATACCATCGGTTCTTGACAACCCTGGTATTACTACAGGACTATTGTACGGAAGGAACCCTCTACGCTCCATTTCCGTAGCCTTATATTTTAAGGTATCGTTGGGGGTGTGTTGTTTGAGATTTCTTGCCGTGAAACTTTTCCAACTATCAAAACAGTCTGGATCTGCGGACCTCCTGGCATGGTGCCTATGGCAGTTTCCGGCAAAGAAAACGGCGATGAAGCCAAAACTTTGATCTCGCTATTGACCCACCAAAAGACTTGCAGCAGGTCTTTTGGTGGATTGATACACAAGACGCACAAAACCACAAAAGGATACACTGCCCAAACGGCAAAAAAACTGGCTGTGAACGCCTGTCAGGCGGGCAACTATTCACCGGAGCCGATAACTTCAGCCGCCAGCCCGGCGGGGGACGTTGCTCTGTATGTCATTTCCATAGCAGGTCAAGCCATAAATTAGGAAGCATTGACTTCATGTTACAATTTCGCAATTCTTATCGGTCGTAGCAATTATCTGCATTTATTCAAGGGAATTGTATGGGAAGCCTGTCTGTAAGCTCAGTACTTATCGCTCTGTTTTTTTGGGCATCGCTTGGGGGTATCTTGTATACCTACTTCGGCTATCCTCTGCTGATCTTCCTCCTGGGTAAACTTATCCATAAGAGAGAAGTGGTCCAGCCCTACGAGCCTGCGGTCACACTGCTGATCGCGGCCTACAATGAAGAGCGCATCATCGAAGAGAAAATCAAAAACTCGCTCGCCATTGACTACCCCAAGGCTCTCTTTCAGATCTTGATAGTCGCGGACGGGTCCTCAGACGGGACGGGCGAGATCACACAAAAATACGCTGATAAGGGAATTGAACTGTTATACGAGCCGGAGCGCCGCGGCAAGATGGCAGCCATCAACCGCGCCCTGCCATATGCACGTGGCGAGATCATTGTCTTTTCTGATGCAAATAATTTTTATCACGTCGATACGATCCGTAACTTGATTCGCCCGTTTGGCGATCCGCAGGTGGGTGCTGCGACCGGGGCAAAGGTCATTGTGCAGGGCGATGGCAGTCTGGGTGCGTCGGAAGGTATGTATTGGAAGTACGAGTCGTTCATCAAGAAACAGGAGAGCCGGCTGGGCAGCTGCACAAGCGCCGCGGGGGAAGTACTGGCGATCCGGAAACATCTATATTCGCAGCCGCCCAATGACATTATCAACGATGATTTTTATATCGCCATGCAGATTGTTCGAATCGGACATCGCCTGGTGTACGTCCCCGATGCGAAATCCTTTGAGCGGGTATCGCCCAGCGCCAGGGATGAGATTACCCGCCGGACGCGCATCAACGCGGGTCGCTTTCAGGCGATTGCCAGAGCGCGACAGTTCCTGCCTCTCGACCGGCCGCTGCTGGTTTGGCAGATCTTCTCCCATAAGTTCCTTCGCCCGCTTGTTCCATTTGGGATGATCGGTGCAGCGTTGTTCAACCTCCTGGCGGTCCTCTTCCCTCCTCAGGCCAGGGGTCTGCTGATTCTGAGCAAACCCTATAGTATGATTCTGTTGGGTTTGCAAGCCGTGTTTTATGCCCTGGCATGGATCGGCATACATTCCGGTAACCGCGGCGAGACAAACAAGTTGCTGCGATTATTTTATCTGCCGGCGTTTCTGACGAATAGCAATTGGGCCGCCCTGATGGGCTTCTTCAAATTCCTGCGCGGGGGACAATCTCACCTGTGGGAACGTATTCAGAGACGTTAAGTCTATTTTGATTGGTGAAAATGATTCGAACGATAGAACCCTCTCCGAAAGCATTAATTGTAGATCTTTCGAACTTTTACGGGGGCGCCAGCTCGCGCGTCCTTTCGCTGATGACTCATGCAAAGCCAGGAACGATAGGCCTTGCCGGACTGAAGAATGGCGTCATCACCGCGAAAGCCAGAGAGCTGGGTCTGCCAGTCCACGTGGTCTCTTCCCACAAAGCAGACCCGAGGCTGCTCTTCCAGCTCATGAAAGTGATTCGGAAGGAAGGCTACAACCTGCTGGACAGCCAGAACATCCAGTCCAAGTTCTGGTCAAACCTTGCGGCTCTATTTACCGGGGCTGCGCTTGTTTCCACCCTAAATAGCTGGTATACCCACGAACACAGTACGACCCTTTTCAAGGGCAGGTTTTACCTGTCCCTGGAATTTTTATCGAACCAGAGCCTGGACTTGTATATCACCGTATCCGAAAAGGACAGGCAGATGTTGCTGCAATCGGGCATACCAGCGGAAGCAATCGATCTGGTCTACAACACCATAGACCTTGATATTTCGAGCATCCCGGGCGACAAAGACCGGTTGAAAAAGCAGTTTGGTCTGCCGCCTCAGGCAATCGTCTGTACAGGAGTTGGGCGCCTGGTGCCTCAAAAGGGCTTCGATATCCTCATCGAAGCATTCCAGAAAATCGCATCACAGCTCCCCGATCTGCACTGCCTGATCATTGGAGAAGGTGACGATAAAGATGAATTAACCCGGCAGATTCAAGACGCAGGTCTCGAGAACCGGATCCGTCTGGTTGGCTATTACGACCGCCAGAACGTGCTCTCGATTGTCAAGTCCAGCGATATCTTTGTGATGCCGTCTCGTTATGAAGGCACGCCAATCGCTCTATTGGAGGCTGCCGCATTGGCACGTCCCATCCTGGCAACTTGCGCCGGGGGCATACCTGAACTGGTCACGCATGACCAGCATGCTTATCTTGTACCGACTCTTGACCCTGAGGCATTGGCGCAGGGCTTCGTCAAAATGGGTGTGGATCGTGAGTATGCCAAGTCGCTGGGGGAGAACGCGCAGCGCCGGATCCGTGAGAGTTTCAATCCCAAGACTCAGATCGACGAAACATGGTCATCTTACAAAAAAGCCCTGCGCAGGCATCGTGCGCGAGACAAATAAATGTACGGTTCACCGAAAACGCGGGCACGTTCATCGTTCAAGAACAAACTGTTCGATCTGGCGGATCGAACAGGCTTAACTCGAGCAGGGCGCGGTTTGTGGAGAAGATCGCTGACCGTATTAAATTACCATCGTATCGCGGATCCTTATCAGGCAGATTTCGACTCATTCAAACCTAACGTCAGCGCGACACCTGAAGGCTTCGATCGCCAGATGGACTATGTGGCAAAGTGGTTCCAGGTGGTGTCTCTGCGGGATGTTGTTGCGTGGCTGGATGGTCACAAGGAACTCCCGCCCCACGCAGCATTAATCACTTTCGACGATGGATATCTTGATAACTACACAACTGCCTTTGCCATCCTGCGCCAGTATCACTTCCCGGCAATAATCTTTTTGACCACAGGGCACATCGGCACGGATGCACCCTTTTACTGGGACCTGGCAGCCTACTGTTTTTCTCACACGGAACACGATCACATCACCTTTCCCGATGGAAAGATACAGCACTGGTCGAACCAGGCACAACGCGATGAGGTATGCAGGGATTGGATCGAGTCTTTGAAAACACTGCCTCAATCTGAAAAACAGGATTGGGTGCAGCGCCTGCCTGCAGGACTTGACGTTTCCATTCCCGCAGGCTATTTTCGAGGCTTGATGATGAATTGGGACCAGGTAAGAGAGATGGAGAAAGCTGGCATCGAGTTTGGTGCACATACGATCAATCATCCCATTCTGACGCGCATCTCCATTGAGGAAGTCTGTAAAGAGGTAGAGGGATCAAGATCGAAAATTGAGGAGGAAATCGGAAGACCCGTCTTGGGCTTTGCCTATCCCAACGGTCAGCCCTCGGACCTGGACGCGCAGATCGAGAAAGTCGTTGCCGATTCCGGCGTCCGCACCGCGTTCACTCTCTTAACCGGTCCCAGTTCGCTGGTCGAAGTGAGACGCAACCCCTATGCCATCCGCCGGATTTTTATCTCGCACAGGCATTCCCTCGCGATGTTTGCGGGCTTGCTCCATCCCTTAAACCGCTACAATATTCTGTGACCGCGACATCTTTGGCATAATCAATTGGTACTTTTCATCAGTAATAAAAAACGAGTTAGGCGAGCCGTGTTCCCCTTCAATAAACTTTCCCTTCGCATATCGATACAATCTGTAGCCAAACGGTTCCAGGAATTTTACGATGGCATCATCCTGCTCATTCGATTCCATCAGAATGACCGGATGGCAATTTCTGATCGTCGCCTCACCTCCTCGAACGACTGCCAGCTCGGCCCCCTGCACATCCACCTTCATAAAGAAGGGCTCCAGATTCAAATCATCCAACCGTTTGATCTCACAGCTGATTTCACGCATCTGCAGACGTTTCCTGTCGTAAAAAAGGATCGTCTCCGACAGCCAGGTGTCATCAAAATCAGGTGACAGAGATCCCCATCCATCAAACTCATAACCGCGATAGACCGGCACGTAGAATTTATACTGACCCTGGCTCTCTCCAAGACCAAAATTAAACAACCTTACCCGATCATTAGAGGTGAATCTCGCCCGTACCTTTTTGAACACATACGGATTTGGTTCAAAGGAATAGATGGTAGTGTTCCTGCTTTTTTTAAGGAAAACATCTATTGCCGCGCCTTGATTTGCCCCAATATCCAAAAACAAAACACCCGGATGATCAGGGAAGAGGTCTACGACATTAAAATCATCCTCGACCACAGAGTTAAACATGGTTCTCAGGAACCGCTTGAAAAAATAGGCAGCATCTTTTGTAAATGGAAAAAACGTCATCAACGTTCGTGCGGTTTTTTTTAAGTTTTTTTTCATTGCAGAGTTTCCCAGTGTTCCTGCGTATGAGAGGCTGACGAAAAGCCTCACCCAAGAAGGCTATTGTAAACTTGAGTCATCTGCCTTGCAATAGCTGTCCAGCTAAAGCGCGTTTCCGAGAGGTGGCGGGAGTATTCGCCCATGATCTTTGCAAGCTCGGGTTTGTTGACCAGTGTCAGGATTTTTTCCGCAAGCTCAGGCGGCGAACATGCCGGGACCAGAAAGCCACTCCGTCCATGTTCCACAGCCTCTGGCAGACCACCTACTTCCGTAGCAACGACCGGACGCCCAAATGTATATGCAACCTGCAGCGCGCCACTCTGTGTGCTGCTGCGATAGGGGTAGACGGAAACGGTCGCCAGCCTCATCAAAGCGCTCACCTCATCTAGCGGTATATAACGAAGGTCGAGAGCGACGTGTTCTGCGAGATTCAATTCTACAATCTTTTCCCTCAATTCCTTCATATTCATGTGCTTGGTGGGATAGCCGGCAATCAGGAGCTTGGCGTCGCTGGACTGGCGAACGAGGGCAAACGCTTCGATCAGATCTTCGATCCCCTTACTAGGTGCCAGCAGCCCGAAGAACAGGACAACTGGCTGGCTCGGGCGCACTCCATAGCGCTCACGGATGGCTGCCATATCATAGTTCTGTGGAAAATATTTGAGCAACCAGCCTGAATTCCCGTGTGGAATGATATGAGTCCTTTCGCGTCGGACAAAAGGGAAGAGTGACAAAAACTTCTCACGGTTTTCACTGGCATGGAAAAATAGGGCAGAAAAATTCTTGTAAATATCGGCATAGGCACGTAATCCCAGGGATGCAAGAGGTCCTCCGACGCTTTCACGCAGTTCGAACTCGTGGCAGATCTGCGTCAGGAGCAAACCGCGGCGTCGCATTTGCGCCAGAAAAATGGCTTCGAACGGAAAATTGATCTTGGAGAACTGGACGATATCTGGTTTGAGATCGGTCAGGTAATGGGTCAGGCTGACCCAGGCTGAGATCAGGCGAATCGCTCGCTGCCCGCGCCTCGCCGTCCGACGGACCTTTTGCCAGCGTCGCTGCCAGGCGCTGGCGCTGATATTTTGGGCAGCCTGTGGGTCGAACAGGCTCCACAAATCCAGTATGTTATTGACCTGAAAATTGTGCGGCAGGTGAGCCAGTTCATACTCCTTCCCGGTAACAAGAGTGACATCAATTCCCTCATCCGCCAGGGCAGTGCAAAGCTGATAGGTGTAATGGATCAGCCCCCCACTGCCATTCGGTTCGACAAAAACCAGCCGAAGTTTATTTTCCATACGCCTGTAATTGACTCAAGTAAAGTTGTTTCAATTCCTCAACCTGCCGCTGAATACTAAACTTTCGCTGGACAATCTCCCAGCCCTTCGCTCCCATAGAAGTGCGTTTCCCGGCGTCGCCAAGCAAGTGGTTACACGCAGAAGCAAGCGCGTCCACATCTTCGGCTTCCACCAGGCAGCCGTTCTGTTCATCTATGACCATTTCGGGAATCCCTCCCACCCGGCTCGCGACAATCGGCAGGCGCGCCGCCATCGCTTCTGCCAGAACAGTGGGCAATGCTTCCGTCAGTGTGGGCAACACAAATATGTCGCTCGCTGCCAAGAGCCGCGGCACGTCCTTGCGCATTCCGGCAAAGATCACCTGTTTCCCTACGTCTGCCTTGCGGACTTCCTCCATCAACGCCTCATGGTGTGTCCCGTTCCCGATGATCAAGTAATAGATATCCGGGTGGGAAGCCAGAATGCCAGGCAACGCACGTATCATAAACTGAATTCCCTTGAGGGGACGCAGCACCGCAACGGTTGTCAGAAGCTTGGCATCAGCCGGGATCCCGAGTTCCGCGCGGACCTCCGTCCGTTCGCGCTGGCGGTCCAGACTTGCAAAGTGTGAGAGATCGATCCCGTTGTAGATCGTGGTCACCTGATCAGGAGCGGCGCCGCTGATGTCAAGGTGATACTGACGCGCCTCCTCCGAGACCGAAATCACTTGGTCACAAAAATGGCGCAGGACGAACCATTCCAGTTTTTGGTGAAACTTCGATTTGGTCTTCACTTCGAGCGACGGAAGCACATGGATTGTACACACGCTGGGCAATCGTATTAGCTTCGCCGAAACATTTCCCAGAATATTGGCAAATTCAAGTTGGGTATGTACCAGATCAGCGTCAATATCTTTCAGATATCCCGTGAGCTTCGGCAGCACATTCAGATCACGCAGACGTTTGATATCCAGGCAATCCACTCGAATCCCCAGTGAGCGAATCTCGTCCGCTATCGGGTTGCCGTCCTTGGACTGCAGCGCGCAGACATGAGGCTCGAAATCTATGCGGCTCAAATGCTTCAGGATCGGCACCATCAGCCGCTCTGCGCCACCCATGCTCAAGCCGTCTATGACATAAACAATTCTATATTTGCGTGCAGGCTGGTTTACCGTATCCAAAATTGCATCCTTTATTTCCATGTCAATTGGCATCCTGCCAGTGCAGCAGTTCAGCAAAAAGATAGCGCCACATCAGATCGTCCGGGTGACTGTAGCCAAATTCCAGGGCGGAGCGCACCGCTTTCTCCACACAACACAACATCATGCCATATTTTTGAGGCAGCAGCACGTAATGTTCAGGCATTCCGTAAGCAGACAAATACTCAGGGATTACGGTGCTGTGCCACTCGCGCAAAAGACCATATGCCTCTATGGCACGTTGTGCTACAGCTTCATCTCCGGTTGCAGAAAGAGCGCCCGCCAGCAGGAAAAAATATACGTCCATGCTCACGTCCGCAGACCAACGTGCGAATTGCCAATCAATCAGTTTTAGACCTTGTGTTTCGTCGCGGATCATGTTCCCATGCCAGAAGTCACCCTGGATGATCACTTTGTGCGTGGCCGCCGAAGTGTTACGCTCTACGACCTGTACCAGTTCAGACAGGATCTGCTCTTCCTCAAAGGTCAACGGGAAAAGATTCTTAAACTTATCCGCCTTTACTGAAAATGAGAGATCAGGGGATTCACCAACTTCAAGCGGACTCTCTGTCAGACGGTTCAGATCGCGCAAAACGCGCGCCGCCGTGTTCGCCAACGCCGATACCTGTTCAGGATTGCCCCAGAACGACCGGCGCGAAAGTCGCGTCAGACTCTCGCCCGACACGTAGGAGATCAACAGTGCAGGTCTCAGCTGCAGTTCCGTCAGGGCATACGGTTTTGGAACATACCGTGTCGCCTCCTCACCGATACAACTCCACAACTCCATAAGGTGATCATATTCAGTCTTCAGCATCCAGCCATTTTCCATTAAACGCGGCACCTTCGCCACAAGGACCGGATCGGTCTGGCTGTCATTGAAGCCAAAGAGAATCACATTATCGTGAAAATCGGCATCCCCGTTGGAAAGCATCATCCAGCGCAATGGTGACGCAAGAAGCCGCGGCTCTCTCTCGCCCAGCGAAAGCGAAAACGCCGAAAGATCCTCCAGGAAGGATTGCATCAACATTTAAGCCGCCGCGACCGCCAGATAGCACGGTAAAAATCGGGAAACCCGAGCCAGCCCTATTGTTCGTGCCAGCACGTTTAGTATCTTCACCACAGCTGGTTTTCGCCGAAAACGATGGTGCAACGCAAACTGCATGGGCTGAGGATTAAGATCAAAAATATATTCGGGAATACTTAAGTCTGGCATGGCGCCAAACATCTTGATGAGTTTGAACCCGGCTCGATGCAATTGAGCGGCAACGCGGCGCGGTGCGGAGGCATGATACGTTGAACGCTCGCCAGGGCGAAGATACCAGGCGTTGTTAAACCCCACCAGGAAGTAGCCGTTCGGATCAATCAAACCTCGGTAGGTACGGAAAAACTCGACTTGATCCGTGTACCCTGTGCTCACCCACCTCACCGGCAAACCGAATGGAAACACCAGAGACTGGACGTTGAGGCTCCCGTTCTGCTTAATGCTCGAAGATGATAGTTGATTGGATAACGGAACGCCCACTTCTGCAAGAGTCTGGCTGAACTCCTCATCCTCTTCAAAGACGACGTACATTTTCCGCATGTCAGCCATCGGTAGTAAAAAACGCCAGTCCAGGCTGTAATTAAAAACCCGTGGCTGAAATGGCTTGATAGTCTCCTGAAGATCGGTTCGCATGGTTCACTCCACAATGGGACCGATCCAATCCGGGTCCGTCAGGCTGTAGCCAAAACACTTAATACGTTTTCCATAGCTTCGAATGATGGAGCGGTTAACCATCCCGGAGAAAAACCCGGAAAGCCTCCGGTTCCACATTTTGAAGTACTTCTTGTTCACATCCGCGATGATTTTTTCGTTCATCGGCGAATAGTTCAAGCCAAGAAAACGATGGATATCATTCACCCATGTATGAGGCTCGGCGACAAACTCCTCATACTTCACAACGAATGAGTTGTTAAGAAATTTCTGGTCAGCCTGGAAGATCTCGTGACAAACCAGCCAGTGTTCGAAGATACGAGGCAGACTCCTCCAGTTGACCCTGTATTTGCGATACCACTTCTGCGTGGCGTAGGAGACAGCCAGCGGGTGGCGCAGCATCACAATGAAGTATGAGCTGGGAAACATCGCCTGCAGGAATCTCGTGCGGATGAGGTTTGGAGGTGACTTCTCCAGCAGGTAGGTTTTTTCCAGATCCCAATAGCGGCTCCACTCAGAAAAGAGTTTCTGGCGGTTCGCTTCAGAGATGAGCGGAGAGGATTCAGTCAGGTGTGCCTCGGGGTGAAAGCCAAATTCTCCTGCTCCCCCATAAAAACCGGAGGGTGGATAGACCGTCTGCAGGTGCATTCCCTCGTCCTCAGGAGAGTCGGTGCCTTTGAAGCCGCTCACCTGCGGGTGATCGCGCAGCGCACGAAATAACACAGAAGTTCCGCTGCGGTGCAATCCACATACAAAAATATAGCGATGATCAGATAAGATAGCTTTTTCCATTTTAGATCGGCGCGCCTGGCGCTTTAACCATACGAAGAAGTCGGACCAGGTTCTCCCGCTCAATCCACCACAACATGCCCAGGTAACTGGCAGCACCGGCAAGAATGATCAGTGTCAACTGTAAGAACGGATTCAAGTGTGCGGTCAGATAAGAAACTGCAAAGGTGAGCGGAGCCATGACCAGAGCCGCTATGATAGAGGAGCGCAATTGCGCAAAAATATTTAGAATTGAAACGTTCACGAAACGGGTTGCCAGCCAGAGGCTGATGACACGGCGGATCAGAACGGCAACCAGGTGACCGGTAGCAACGCCGATCAGTCCAAACCTCGACCCGATCAGCAGGGAGGGAATAATGATCACAAGCGTCAGGATGGAGAGCCGAAACAGGATATCGGGACGCCCGATCGCCTTGTAGAAACCACCCACGTGATATCCAAGCGAATATACCCAGGCATAAATAGCCAGCACACGGAGGATCGGGATCGCATCGAGCCATTGATCGCCAAACACCACCCGCACGATGGGATCGGCAGCAATCAACAAACCCAGACTAATAGGTACAGCGATTAATTGTACAAGCCGAACCGAAGCCAGGAAGCCGCGCCGCAATTCGTTCGGTCGATCTTGAATCGAGGAAAACGCCGGAAAAACCACACCGCCCATCACCCACAGGTTACCAATGAGGAGCATTTCGGGCAGGCGGTACGCCAGCGTATAAATGCTCAACGGGACCAACCCAAAGATCCGTCCGACGATTACATAATCGAGATTATCGGTAATTTGGGTGATGACGTCGACCGCGGTCACCGACGTCCCAAACTTTAGCAGTGAACCAGCCAGCTTTCGATCGAGCGCCAGGCGCGGCCGCCAAGGCAGAATGATCCAGACCAGGAGGACAGAAGCAACTGCTCCGGCGATTTGTCCGGCTACCAGCGACCAGACCCCGTAACCGGCGAACGCCATTCCAATAGACACAACTCCCTTGGTGAGCGCCCCACCCAGGTCCGGGATGAGCTTACGGCGGTAATCGAGATCACGGACGAGCCAGTTCGTGTGTACCGAGCCGAGAGCATGGATGAAGAACGAAATCCCCATCCAGCGTAAGACAGAGGTGACCTGGGGATCGCGAAAATACGCCGCGACCAGCGGAGCCAGTGGAATGATGAGCGCGGACAGGACAAGCCCAATAATGATGTTGATCGTAAAAACAGTGTTCGCCGCTTCCCTGACATCCCCTTTGCGCTGAATCAGTGCCGCTCCCAGCCCAAGATCCTTCAGCACCGAAAGATAGTTGATCGCCACCACTGCGACCGCAACCAGACCAAAATCGTTCTTTGCCAGTAGTCGCGCCAGGATGGCGGTGGTAACTAATACAACAAGCTTCCCGAGGAAATAGGCGGAGAAGTTCCAGATGAACCCCCAGGCCGTCTTTTGGGCAATCTGGCGCTGATTGATTTCATCGGTGGCAGGAAGATCGATCAAAAGCGCGCCTCGATGGATGAGCCTCTCTCGGTCTTATTCAGGAGGTTATAGGTGATCTGAATTCCAGCGAGCCCCATCGCGACCAGAATCCAGAAGTATCGAAAGTAAGCGTTGTGCATAAAGAAACTTGTCAGCAGATAGGAGATGATTGCCATGCGAATGGCATTCATCCATGGCAGCCAGTCAGCCAGACGCGGTGACTTCTCCAGCGCCAGACAGGCGTTATTCAGCGCATTGAGCAGGGAAAGTACCAGACCCAGAAAGGCCAGCGCGCCGAGGATGC
>JAICQC010000013.1 GCA_025938055.1 Anaerolineales bacterium
AAAAGGCTCCCTGCGGCGGCGTAACCCGCACCTTTTTGCTTTCCAGTTCATGGGCGATACGCAGCACCAGGTCACGGCGGCGGGAGTAGGCGGCGCGCATCTCCGCGGCGGCTTGCTGAACGGATGGGTCTGTTAGTGCAAAGGCAGCCGCTTTCTGCACAAACGGCGCCACGCAGGTGATGGAATTCTGTCCCGCTTTCAGCGCGTTCTTGATCACCGCCTGGGGCGCCGCCAGATAACCCACCCGCCAGCCCGTCATCGCATACGTCTTCGACAGGCTGTTCACCAGAATCGTCCGTTCTTTTACGCCTTCGAACGCACCGGCACTGGTAGGCTTCTCGCCGTAATATAAGTTCTCATAGACTTCATCGCTGACGATCCAGAGGTTATGCTGCGCGGCGAAGTCCTGCAGATTTTGTAAATACTCTCTTGTTGGATATGCCCCCGTCGGGTTGGATGGATAGTTCAACACGATCACCCGCGTCTTTGGGGTGAGCGCCTTTTCCCACTCTTCGAAGTACGGAATAAACCCGTGCTCTGCCGGTGCCGGAACGCGGATCACGTTACCCCGCAGCATCGTCGCCATGTTTGCGTGGGTTGCCCAGGATGGGTCGGGCACCAGCACCTCATCACCGGGGTTGAGGATGGATTGCATCGCAAGGTAATAGGCATGGATGCCGCCGTGCGTGATCAGCAGCTCGCTCTCCGGATCATACGCTGCGCGGACAGCGTTGTCCCGTTCCAGTTTGAGCGCCGCGGCTCGGCGCAAATCAAGATATCCGTTGCTCGGGCCGTAATGAGTCAGTCCCTCCTGCATGGCTGTGAAGGCAACATCCATCACTGCTGGCGGCGTGGCGAAATCGGGATCGCCCACCTGCAAGCCGATGATCTTTTGTCCACTGGCTTTGAGCACCAGGATATGGTCAGTCATTGCCACCGTCGGAGACTGGCGCAGGGAGTCGAACTGCACGTTGAGGCTTTGCATAAACCATCCTTCTCGTTATAAGTTCAAAATGAAGGAGGCAGTGTATCAGCATCATTCCTGTATCGTCAACCTTCGCAAACTCCTGTACAATACGGCTATGAATACAGAACTTATTGACCGCATAACAAAAATCTTTCAGGAAAAGTACGGAAGCGCACCTGCCCACATTGCTCGTGCGCCCGGGCGTGTGAACCTGCTTGGTGAACACGTGGACTACAACGCCGGGTTTGTCCTGCCTGCCGCCATCGACCGCGCCACATACATCGCCTTCTCCCCCGCGGAGTCGGAGCAGACTACCCTGGTCGCTGCGGACTTCGATGAGGGTGTTTCCTTCTCCTCGCACACGATCGCCTCAAAGGACCAAATGGATGGCTCCCCTCTGCCCGAATGGGCACGTTACCCTGCCGGGGTGATGTGGGCACTGAATGAAGAACATTCAAAGACACCGGCGATGAATGCCATCTATGCCTCGGATGTGCCGCGCGGCTCAGGCTTGAGCTCCTCGGCTTCGGTGGAGATGGCGTTCGTCATCGCCTGGCAAACGCTCGGCGGCTGGATTCTGCCATCCATCATGCGCGCCCTGATCGGGCAAAAAGCTGAGAACGAATACGTGGGCGTCAACTGCGGCATCATGGACCAGTTCGCTTCGGCATGCGGTGCGACGAACTATCTGCTCCTGCTGGACTGCCGCTCCCTCGAATGGAAGCCAATCCCTTTGCCGGACGACATCTCCATTGTGATTGCAGACACCAAAGTGCGGCGTGCACTCACCAGCGGGGCATACAACAGACGCCGCGCTGCCTGCGAAGAGGCGGTAAAACTCCTCAAACGGGACCTGCCCGATATCACGGCGCTGCGGGACGTCAGCGTAGACGAATTCAATCGCCTCGAAGCAAATCTCCCAGAGGAGATCGCCAAGCGGGCACGGCACGTGGTGGAGGAGATCGAGAGGACGCGGCAAGCCGAGACATTGCTCGAGGATGGCAAGGTGGCGCGCTTCGGGGAACTGATGAACGAGTGTCACGCCAGCCTGCGCGACCTGTACGAAGTCTCCTGCCCGGAGCTGGATGCGATGGTGCGCGTGGCTCAATCCCTGGATGGGTGTTATGGGGCGCGTCTCACGGGTGCAGGTTTTGGAGGCTGTACTGTAAACATCGTGGTGCGGGAAAAGGCGGAGCGGTTTTCCCGGCGGCTGGCGGAAGGCTACCAGGCAGAGGTGGGATACGAGCCAGAGATCTATATTACCAGGGCGTCCAATGGCGCCGAGCTTCTAGGATGATTCGACAGCCCTCGCATATGCGAGGGCTGTTTTTTGTTGCAAATTGATTGCGACGTTGACGCCGCTTTTGCGTAAGGAGTATTAAGCCTCTACAACCAGGCACAATCCGCTGGGGACGGCGGTGACCTGGTTGGGAAGAGTATTCCAAAAGTAAGGAGAAGTATATGCAAACGAATCGTTCGAATGCGGGCGCGCTGATCGCAGGCGCGCTTCTGATCCTCTTCGGGCTGCTGGCACTGGCAGCTCAGGTCTTCGACATGGTGAATTGGGGCGCCATCTGGCCCTTCGCCATCATCGCCTTTGGCGCGCTGTTTTTCGCGGCGATGTTCGCGGGCGGGCAGCAAGCCGCGGCGTTTGCCATCCCTGGCAGCATCGTTGGTGGGATCGGCCTGATCCTGCTCTTCCAAAATATCACAGGCCACTGGGAATCCATGTCCTACTTTTGGACATTGATCATCTTGTTCGTGGGTGTGGGCATTTACATCATGGGCTGGCATGGCAGAGATGCAAACCAGAAGGCAGCTGGTTCACGTGTGATGAAAGTGGGGTTCATCCTCTTCCTCATCTTCGGCACGTTCTTCGAAATGCTGTTCTCATCGTTCGGAAATATTGTTTTTCCGGTAATGCTCATCCTTGTGGGTGGCTACCTGGTTTTGAGTCGCTCCGGGTTGTTCGGCAGAAACAAAACCGACGAACCGTCGGACCATTCTCTGCCGCCAGCAAGCTAGTGGTGAAAGAAGGAAATCATGCAACAATCGAAATCAATATTTGGACCCTTATTGCTGATCGCCGCCGGCGTGGTCTGGCTGCTGGTCAAATCGGGGACCGTTCCCGCTGCCAATCTGTGGGCACTGACACATATCTGGCCCTTCCTGCTGATCGCGGCAGGCTTGGGTATAATCTTGAAATCGTATTGGAAGTACACATCGATCGTACTCGATGTGCTGATCATCGGCGGCGCGCTGCTCGCGATCCTCTACGCTCCGCAACTGGGATGGACAGGTCCCTCCAGGTTGGTGATGTTCAATAATAGTGATCCCTTTATCGGGCCCGGCGAACGCGGCTCGGGCAATGTCGTAACCGAGACACGCGAGGTCAGTGACTTCGACGCCCTGGAAATTGAGTATCCCGCGCACGTGATCGTAAAACAGGGGAATCAGGAATCTCTCAAAATCGAAGCCGAGGACAATCTCTTGCCCAACCTGAAGACCGAGGTGAGGAACGGCACGCTGGAAATCTTCTACAAGCGAGAGAACGGCAAACACGTCAACCCAACCGAGACCGTCACGATCACCATTGTCGCCAGAGACCTGACGGACGTGGAATTCAACAGCGCAGGAGAGCTCATCATTGAAAAGCTCAAGACCAATGCCCTGGAAGTTTCCCTCAATGGAGCCGGAAACCTTGAGCTCAATGAGATCGAGGTAAGTGAATTAAGTGTGAGCTTGAACGGGGCGGGCAGTATGAGCGCCTCGGGCACAGCCGACAATCTCGACCTGTCCATAAACGGGTTCGGCGACTTCAAGGGCGCGGACCTGCACGGCAAGGATGCACGCGTCGACATCAGCGGGGCAGGCAGCGCCACCGTCTGGGTGGATGACAACCTGAACGCCGGAATCTCGGGTGCGGGATCGGTAAACTATTACGGCACCGCTTCCGTGGACAGGCAGATCAGCGGCGTCGGCGGCGTTAATCATCTGGGCAATAAATAGTAAAGTTTTTCAGCACACTGTTCACATGGACAATCTTAAACTCCCCTGGTCTCATCTCCGGGGAGTTTTTTGTTGCTGAAGCATCCTGTTAGTAGGTTAAAAAAATGCTCCGTCCAGAGTGAGGGGGGCACCCTAGACGAAGCCCCCATATTTTTCCACAAATTTACGGTTTTGACAAGGGGGTCAATCTATCAGCATCGCGGCACTGATTGCCTCGGGTTGTTGGATGTCACCATTGTTTCCTCGCGTAACCTGTCAAATTAGTGACATTATTCACATTACAACGAGTGAATTAACTCATACAATTTTGTATGGAGCTCACCATGAAAATATCAATAATCATACTTTGCATCCTGGTGGTGCTGTTCTTCCTCGGCTGGCTGGGATTACAGATCAAGCCCGTGCCCTTTCCTCCTTATCCGGAAAAAACACCTCCACTTGAAACGATTCCACTCCCGGCAGGGTTGCCCGCGCCAGTGGAGCGCTTCTACAGAACCGTTTACGGGAATGAAATCCCTGTAGTGGAAACGGCTGTCATCAAGGGGCGCGCGGTCATCAGCCCGTTCGGGGTTAAGATGCCCGCCCGATTCCTGTTCGTCCACAACGCTGGTCAGGGCTACCGCCACTACATCGAAGCGACCTGGTTCGCGATACCGATTAT
This sequence comes from Anaerolineales bacterium, assembly GCA_025938055.1. The sequence goes on from JAICQC010000013.1 coordinate 4,638, forward strand.
GAAAGTCAATGAGAGCTATCTGGATGGCGAAAGCCTGTTCGAACTTCCCGTAGGTGACCCGATCGACAATGACCCAAGCACCAATCAAGCCGCGAACCTGGCAGTCTGGGCAGAAGCGGCTTGGTTCCCCTCCATCTGGCTCACGGACCCGCGCATCCGCTGGGAAGCCGTGGATGCGAACACAGCACTATTGTTTGTGCCATTCGAAGACCAGGAAGAAAATTTCGTCATGCGCTTCAACCCTGAGACAGGGCTGCTTGACTCTATGGAAGCCATGCGCTTTCGAGATTCAGGACCCGAGGCGAAGAAGATCTTATGGCTCACTCGAAACGTCGAGGGGAAAAAGATAGAGGGAACCAAGCTCGATGCAGTGGGAACTGCCACCTGGCTGGATCAGGGCGAACCCTGGGCAGTCTTCATGCTGGAAGAAGTGCACTACAACGTGGATGTGGGCAAGTACATCCGGCAAAAAGGTCCATAATCATCCATTCGGGCAGGCAACACTTCCTAGAGGAACTGGGAAAGATCCGCCTCGGCCTGTATTCCAATGTCACACATCCTGTGTAAAAACAAGGATACTATATGGACCAATGGAAATAGTGGCGTGGGCATCCAGTCCATCTCTTGCGCCTGCAAAAGCCTCTGTATCACTGCTGAAAAACCCTTCAAAATCGTTACTGTAGATCGAGGCGTCACTGTTCAGGCGCAGTTTCCATAATCCGGTCGAAGGCATGCCGATTTCGTAGTTCTCCTTTGGGGCGTGACTGAAGTTGAGCACGACGACAACATCGTCCCCAGGACCGTGCCGGTCCCAGCGCTGGAAGGCAAGGATATTGTCTGCCTGATTCACATGGTGGGTATTAAGAAACTGTCCGCACAAGCCGCGGCTGTGTCCCTTTTGGTTCAGCCGCAGCGCGATTAAGTCACGATACAGGCGGACGATGCCCTGATATTGCTCATTGAGGTCCCACTCCAACGGGACATCGTCGCGGAACCACTCGCCCTGCAAAAATTCCTGTCCCTGAAAGAGCATCGGGATGCCGGGCGAAGTGAAGACGAGTCCCGCCGCCAGCGTGGAGCGCTTCTGCGCATGCCAACCGGTAGGATCACCCGGGTTGATTTCCTGTGGAACGCGCGCCCTACCATTGGCGACCTCGTCGTGCGACTCGCTGTAAACCACACGACGAAAAGCATCACCCTCATAACGGAAAGAGATGGCATAGCGTACCGAATCCATCGAGCGGTGCTCATCCTGGGCAAGAGTTACGATCGCGCGGACAGGGTGGACAAAATTCGCATCCCACTGGGCATGGAAGCCGGCTCCGCCTGCCTCTATTGGTTTTGTGATCCACGGATTATTCCGCAGGTCTTCGGCGATGGTAATGCAGCGAGGAAATCTCTCCCTGAGGTCGCCATTGATCTGCTGCATCAAACTCCAGCCGTCGGGAAGCTCGTTGGCTTCATTGCCGTCAATGCAGCGGATGTAAAGCGTGCTATCGTAACGCAAGCCGTCGACGTGGTACTCCTCCAGCCACATGCGCGCATTATCATGGATGAAACGTCGCACCTCTGCGCGGCCATAATCGGGCCGGGTGCTGCCCCAGGGAGTTTCAGCCCTGTAATCGTTGTAAAAATAAATGCCGCCCTTTTCATTTTCGTGCCAACCATCAAATTGCCAGAGGTCCAGGTCGCTGGGTCCGAAGTGGTTGTAGACAACATCCAGGATGACCGCAATATTTCGCTGGTGCGCTTCACGGATCAACATCTTGAAGCCATCCGGGCCGCCATAGATACTTTCGACTGCGAAGATATGCGCAGGGTTGTATCCCCACGAATAATCCCCTGCGAATTCAGCCACGGGCATGATTTGAATGGCATTCACGCCGAGCCGTTTGAGATGTTCCAGTTTCTCCATCGCATCATCAAAGCCACCCGGTTTTCCATCTGCGTCGGTAAAGAATGATCCAATGTGCATTTCATAAATGACCAGTTCATTGTGCGGAGGCAACTCATGATGATCCTCCTGCCAGTCAAAACTGGATGCATCATAAATGACCCCATTCCCGGTGGAATTGGTGACCTGTCTCGCGTAGGGGTCGATGCGCTCCAGTTTCCGGTCACCGTTGACGAGCACAAATTTATATTCGTGTCCCGGCTTTGCAGATTCCACGGAGGCATACCAGTAGCCATTCTCTTCATGTGCCAGAGGCGCTGCAGTATCTGACCAGTCATTGAAATCCCCTTTCACAAACACAGATTGGGCATTTGGCGCCCAGACTCTGAAAGCAACCCCATCCTTATGCGCTATTGCTCCCATTCCCTGCCACACCTGATCCACCTTCTTATTGGACATGTTTTCTCCACTCGTGAGTTTTGCCATTGAACACTGCTCTCCAGACTCCGGTGGATATCATATCTCGAATCTCCGGCTGTTTCACATGGATTTGGACTCGGGAATTCTCTTACACAGCTTCCGGCTGCGGTTCATGCCCGGCTCTTCGACGAAAAAGATGATTACTTCCTCGTAGGGCACTGCCCCGACATTGATGCCGCGATGCTGAGCGATTCCCCGCTCACAACGACCGTGAAGCGCTGACAGGGATCCGTGTGCCAGGGCAGCGCTTCGCCCGGCTCTAGAATGTGTCTGCGGATGATTAAGTCAGCGCGCTCAGTGATTGTTTCTGATTTCACAGGATCTCTCCTTTCAATGGTTTACGGGTAGATAGGGTCATGAAATTCCCTCACGATTGCGACGGTGTGATGCAATGCATAACGAATAAAGAGTTGCCATTTCGGATTACCTCTCCGCTCGCCCCGATCTTAATACCATAACTTTTGGTAGATTATCCACCTACGCCATATCCTGCAAAGACTCGCCCAACTACCAACTTCTACTTCTGTTGAACGAGCAACGTGATGGATACTGCCATGATCGCCAAGCCAAGCAGTCGGCGCAGGTCCAGCGGGATTGCCTCTCCACCCGCCAGGCCCAACGCGTCTACGATGATTCCGATCAGCAGTTGACCGAGGAAGACGGTCGCGATCCCAACTGCCGCGCCTGTCCGCTGGAACGCCAGGGATACGCCTGTCACGATGAAGATACCCAGCGTGACGGCGATCACCGCCAGTAGCAATGTGCTGTGGGGCACGTTCCACTGCCTTGTCCCCCTGACTCCCATGGCTGCAAGCACAATCAAGCCGGCCACAATGCCGCCGGCGACGTTCAAAATCAAACTGGCGCGCACAGGTCCAATGGACCGCCCAATCAGGGTGAACAGTGTTGACTGGATGCCGATGGCAAGCCCGCTTCCTAGGGCAACTGCAATACCAGTTAGTGTTATTTCTTTCATGGTGTGAAATCTCCTTCGTGATGTATCGTAGCATGCGAGCCCATGGAGTTGAATGGAGAACATAAGGTAAATTGGATATACTTGCCTCCAATGAAAGGAGATTTTGCAGGATGGCTTTTCATTCAGAAAGTTCTCTAGATAATACAGACTGGCAGATCCTTCGTGAGCTTCAACAGGATGCACGCCTTTCTTTTACTGAATTGGGACGGCGTGTGAGCCTCTCCGCCCCAGCAACAGCGGAAAGGGTCCGCAAGCTGGAGGAAAGGGGAGTCATTACGGGTTATTCTGCTCAAATCGATCCGGCTAAGGTTGGGCTCCGACTCCTTGCGTTTATCCAGTTGCGCTGCAACCCGGGCAAGTGTCTGTTGAAAACTCGCAGTGCCGACCAATTCCCCGAAATCCTCGAGATCCATAAGTTAAGTGGTGCTCACTGTACACTACTCAAAGTAGCCGTTTCCTCCATGGAACACCTGGAGGCATTTAATGAACGGCTGGGGAGTCATGGTCCATTGATCGCCAACATCGTGACATCCAGTCCCTTCACCAGCCGGATGATCGACTGGGAGGACCCGGATGTGAGTCTCGATCCACCGGTGGACCCAGGCTGGATAAGGTGAAACCAATTCTCTCGAAAACCCTTTCCATTTGGATGCCCACGTTGTGCAGCCTCCTCTTGATTCTTTTATGGGGATGTACGCCAACTCCCGCGCCGGACGTCGCGCAAACACCTACAGCCATACCGCTCGCAGCCGTATCTGAGGAGTGTCAGGCGCCTGGCGAGATTGTCCGCGCAGAGCTTTCCCAGCCGGCGCGTGGATACCCATACAATTACCGGGTCTACCTTCCACCGTGTTTCTCCGCGCAAGGAAACGCCCGGTACCCGGTGCTTTACCTGGTGCCCAGGCGCAGCAGTTCCCCCGATTCGTGGTTTGTCGCCGGTCTGCCGGAAGAGGTGGACCGGCTCATCCTTGCGGGGGAGATCGTGCCAATGATCATTGTGACTACCGAAAATACAGACGCCGACCCGATGGCAGAGACCATCTATCAGGAATTGATCCCTGCCGTCGAAAGCCAGTATCCCATTGCAGACCATCGCCGCTACCGCGCGGTGGCAGGCGGATCACTGGGCGGCATCGCTGCGTACCGGCTGGCGCTCCAGTACCCTGAAACATTCTCCAGTGCCGGCATCTTTGGCGCGGGTGCCATCTCGGGTGAGGAGCCGCAGATCCGGTCGTGGCTGGCACGCATGAACGACACGAACCATACGCGGATCTTCATGAACAGCGGTGAGCAGGACCCACTCATGCTGGAGCGTGCGCGGGTCATGGAATCCATCCTCGATGAGGCGGGCGTGGAGAACCTGTTGTATGTCGATGACGGAGGGCATCATTATACATATTGGGTCCCCAACTTTGAAATGTATCTCAAATGGCTGGCGGAAGATTGGTGACGCGTGAAGAAGCTGCCTTCTACACCCATCGCCGAGGGACGCACAGCGGAAATCTATGTCTGGTATGACCGGTACGTGCTGAAGCTCTACCGCGACTGGTGCCCGCCGGACTGGGTGGGCTACGAAGCGCGGATCGCAGGCGCGGTCTTTCAGGCAGGGATTTCATCTCCTGAAGTCGGCGGAATCATCGAGGTGAACGGCAGGCGCGCGCTGCTCTACCAACGCCTGGAGGGGATTCCCATGCTCCAGGACTTGAACGCGCGCCCGTGGATGCTGTGGAATCATGCACGCTCGCTGGCAGAAATGCAGGTGAAAATCAATCAAAAATCGATCGCAGGGTTGCCGTCTTATAAAGACCGCCTGCGTTACGACATCCACCGGGCAGCGCCGCTCACGGAAGGCTTGCGTCAGAAAGCCCTTGCCCTGCTGGATGCCCTGCCAGATGGAAACTGCGTCTGTCATGGAGATTATCATCCTGCAAATGTGCTCATCACAAAAAGCGGACCCGTGGCGATTGACTGGATGACAGCCTGCACAGGCCGCCCGTGGGCGGATGTGGCGCGCACCAGCCTGATCCTTGGCATTGGCGCAAAAACGGCAGGGGACCAGGTCCGCCCCATCATTCGAGTGTTGGTCAGGTTATTCCAGCGTATCTATTTAAACCGTTATCGTACAATCTACCCTGACCATGACCAAGAGCTTGAACACTGGTTGCCGGTTATTGCGGCGGCACGGTTAAATGAGGACATTCCTCCCGAACGTGAAGAGCTGATCAAAATGATCGAAGAAAGTTAGGGCGAGGCTGAAATACGAAAAAGACTCCTCTGCCGACAGGGGAGTCTTCGACGAACCAGTGGACAGGCGGAGGATTCCTATTCGAACTGTAACAGGTTTGAAAAGAACGGCAGCATATGTTCGCGAATCCGTACGGCAAGTTGATTGGAGTGGCTGCCGTTGTAGCTTTCCACTTTGACCGGGATACCCGCGGCAGTCAACGCAAGGATGGATATCACAATGGAAAGGCGCGTCCCCACATAAATCGCGCCGAAGATGACAAGCATTGACGCAATCAATGCAGATGTATCTTCGATTTTATACCAGTCTCCTTATAGTTTTCGGAAATAAAAAACTCCCCATTTCCATATTTAGTACACGACATTCAACCAGATTTTTCTCATCCAGGAGAAGTATCTTGCCCCAGACGATGGACGACATAGGCAAGTATACCAATATTGAAAGGGTAGGGAATCCCCCCATGTGCATATCCCTGGATGGACAGGAAAATAATTTTTGTAGCAAATTTCGTCTTTTTCATAACGAAACACTATCCTGTCTACGATGCGATCCATACGGAACTTTGAGGCTTTATGAACAAGCGTCCATTATCTGCTTTGTCGCGTGTTCTCCACTGGGGCGCCCTGGAGATCGCTGGCATCTATTTACTCGCTGGCGGGATCTGGATTTTATTCTCCGATCGTATCGCTGTCACAGTCGCGGTGGATCAGGAAATGCTGGCGAGGATCAGCCTCTATAAGGGCTGGGCGTATGTGCTGGTCACCGCGCTTCTACTCTACTGGCTCATCCAACGTCACACCGCCCGGTTGCAGCTCAGCGAGATGAAACTCCAGCAGGTGATCGACGCCCTCCCTGCCCTGATCTCTTATGTGGACAAAGACCGGTGTTTCCAATTTACAAATGAAGCGTATGAAGAATGGTTTGGCAGGAAAGCCCGGGGGAAACACATGGAGGAAATTCTCGGTCAGATAACCTACCAAAAGATCTTGAAACATGTAGATAAAGTGTTAGATGGGCAGCCCACCTCCTACGAAACGGTCATTCCACACCAGGATGGCGATGAACGTTACGTCCATGCCACGTACGCTCCAGATATCGCTCCCAATGGGCAGGTAAAAGGTTTTTTTGCCCTGGTGCAGGATGTTACGAATAGCAATCAAGCCCGCGAGGATCTGCGACTATGGGCAGATGCATTCGAAGGCTGTGCCCACGGCATTGCCATCGGTGACCCCCATACGAATCGCATCGTGATATGCAATCCCGCGTTTGCCAGCATGCACAAATGCCGGGCGGAGGACATCATCGGTTCTGCCATTCTGAGCCTGTACGCGCCGGTAGATCATGAGCATGTGCGCCGCCAATTTCAGAGGGCAGACCAGATCGGGCTCGCCCGTTTTGAAGCGAGGATGATTCGCAGAGACAACTCCACCTTCCCGGTGCAGCTGGATGTGGTCAGCATGCTCGGCGAGGAGGGCGAAATACTACGGCGCGTGATGACTGCGCAGGATATTTCTGAACGCAAGCAGACTGAGAAGGTGCTACAGGAATCGGAAGAGCGTTATCGTATCGTTTCCGAACTCACAAGTGACTATGCCTATAAAGACCGGGTGGAACCCGATGGAAGCATCATCCCTGAATGGTTCACGGATTCTTTTTCGCGGATTACCGGTTACACATTGGAGGAATCACAGGCGCCTGAATTTTGGAATCACCTGATCCACCCGGAGGATATGACCGTTCTCCTGGGACACATGCACAGGGTCTTGTCTGGTGAATCAGATGCAGCGGAGATGCGTGTTCTCACAAAAGGCGGCGAGGTGCGCTGGCTGAAAGATTATTCCAACCCAATCTGGGATGAAGATCAGGGACGTGTTACGGGTTTATATGGGGCGGTACAGGATGTCACCGACCACAAACGTACGCAGGAAAGCCTGCTCCGCTTCAAACTGTTATCGGAACACAGCCGCGACATGATCCTTTTCATGGAATATAAGGATGGACGTGTCCTGGACGTCAACGCCGCGGCAATGCAGGCATACGGCTATAGCCGTGACGAGTTCCTGGCTCTCACGGTTCAGGACCTGCGTGCCAGCGAGACGAAAAGCGAGATCACAGGTCAGATGGATCAGGCAGACGACGCGGGCATTCTCTTCGAGACGACCCACCGGCGCAAGGACGGCACCATCTTCCCAGTCGAGGTCAGCTCGCAGGGAGCGACCATCGGCGGTGTGCGCACCCTGATCAGTATTGTGCGCGACATTACCGAGCGCAGGCAGGCGGAGGAGGCTCTGGCTGAAAGCGAGACGCGATTCCGGTCACTCTTCGAACAATCTGCAGACGCAAACCTGCTTTTGGAGAACGGTATTTTCACGGACTGCAACCAGTCCACTGTGCAAATGATGCGTGCAAATCGCAAAGAGGAAATCCTCTCCCTGCATCCTTCCAGGTTGTCGCCCGAATACCAGCCCGACGGCAGTCTTTCCAGCGAAAAGGCGGAAGAAATGATCCGCATCGCGCTCGAAAAGGGCAGCAACCGCTTCGAATGGATCCACCGGCGCAGAGACGGCACTGAGTTTCCGGTCGAAGTCCTGCTTACCCCCATCTCCACAGGCAGCCATCAGCTCCTTCACGTTGTCTGGCGCGACATCGCCGAGCGCAAGCAGATCGAACAGGAATTAAAAGCGGCGCATGATGAACTGGAACGCAAAGTGCAAAAGCGTACCGCTGCACTAACGGAAGCGAATGCGCTACTCCAGGCGCTGATGGATAATATCCCCGACCACATTTATTTCAAGGACACACAAAGCCGCTTTATTCGGAACAGCAAGTCCCAGGCAAGTCTGCTTGGACTGAGTAACCCGGCAGAGGCGGTGGGCAAGACTGATTTTGACTTTTTCCCCCATGCTAGAAAATCCTTTGCTGAAGAACAGGAAGTGATGAGAACAGGGAAACCCCTGGTGGATTTCGAAGAATGGGTGGTTTGGCCCGATGGCGGAGAAACCTGGGTGTCGACGACAAAGATGCCGCTCCGAGATTCGCAGGGGAATACGATTGGCATTTTTGGGATCTCGCGCGACATTACAGAACGGAAGCGGGCAGAGCAGGCAATTCGCCAGCTCAATGTCGATCTGCAGAAAAAAGCCAAAGAATTACAGGCTTCTAACAAGGAACTGGAAGCCTTCTCCTACTCCGTTTCGCATGACCTGCGTGCGCCTCTGCGCGCCATCGATGGCTACACGCGCATCCTGATGGAGGATTATGAGTCAGTTTTGGACAGCGAGGGAAAGCGCGTCTGTGGCGTGATCAGCCGCGAAGCCCGGCGCATGGGACAGTTGATCGACGACCTGCTTGCCTTTTCGCGGCTGGGGCGCAAGGAATTGTCATCCTCCCGCATTGACATGCGAGCCCTCGCGCTCAACATCTTCAGTGAACTGATGAAGGAAGAAGAACACGCGCCAATCGATTTTCGGCTCGCAGCGCTGCCGTCCATCACAGGAGACCTATCCCTGATTCGTCAGGTGTGGGCGAACCTTCTGTCTAACGCGATCAAGTTTACTTCCAAGAAGGCGGAGGCGGTGATCGAGGTGGGCAGTGAAACAGGTCCGGAGGAGATTATTTATTATGTGCGTGATAACGGCGCGGGCTTTGAGATGGCATACGCGAACAAACTGTTCGGCGTCTTTCAAAGGCTGCACAGCGAAAGCGAGTTCAGCGGGACTGGCGTCGGACTGGCAATCATACAGCGCATCATCCACCGGCATGGCGGGCGCGTCTGGGCGGAGGGGAAAGTGCAAAAAGGTGCAACCTTCTATTTCGCTCTGCCTGTAAAGGAGAAACTCTCATGAATGATCACAATATTGTAGAAGTCCTGCTGGTGGAAGATAACCCGCATGATGCAGAACTGACCATTCGGGCGCTCAAGAAGCATAATCTTGCCAACCGACTTTTCCATGTGGAAGACGGAGCCGAAGCCCTGGATTTTCTGTTCGGGCGCGGGAAGTATGAAGGACGACGGACTGATGTATCACCCAAGGTGGTTCTTTTGGATTTGAAACTGCCGAAGGTCAACGGGCTGGAAGTACTGCGCAGCATGAAGGGTGATACGCGCCTGCGCACCATTCCAGTGGTAATGGTTACCTCTTCGGCGGAAGACCCGGATATCAGAGCCGCCTACGATCTCGGCGCAAATGGTTATGTGATTAAGCCTGTACAATTCGACTCGTTTATCGAGGCAATGAGCAAAGTGGGTGTCTACTGGCTCATGGTCAACCATCCGTTAAAGTGAAACGTATTGCACGCCTCAGGATCGATTTTATAGTTGTGACCTAGAAGGAAAGAAAGCATGAAGAAGCCAACTCGTATTCTCATCGTTGAGGACAGAGCAGCCGACGCCGACTTGGCAAAGCATGAAATTCGCAAAGTATTAAATGATTGCGAATTCAAGCTTGTTAAGACCCGTCAGAGTTTTTTAAGGGCACTCGAAACATTCCAACCCGATTCGATCCTCCTGGACCATAGTGTGCCGGACTTCGATGGAATGAATGCACTGCAACTGACACTCCAGCGCGCGCCGTTGACCCCGATCGTTATCTGGGCCGGGTCGATCAGTGAGGATGTAGCCGTAGAGTTCATGAAGGCTGGCGCGAACAACTACGTCCTTAAAGATAACCCGCAGAGACTGGGACCCGCCATCATCCACGCGCTGGAGGAGCGGGAATTGCTGGTGGTTCGCAGGCAGGCAGAGCAGGCGCTGGAAGACAGTGAAAAACGCTTCCGGGCGTTAATCGAGAACGGGCTGGACGATATTTCACTTCTCGCCGCGGACGGCAGTCTGCTCTGGGAAAGTCCATCCACAGTTCGCAACCTGGGCTACCCACCAGATGAGTTCCTGGGCCACAACATATTTGAGCTGGTACATCCCGATGATCAAGCCTGGACTCACGAGCTCTATGCCAGGTTGATGCAAGAGCCGGGATCACGCCAGCAGGGAAAATTGCGCCTGCGTCATTCCAGCGGCACATGGCGCTGGGTGGAAGCGATCGTCACCAATATGTTGCATGACCCCAGCGTCAATGCAATTGTTGTCAATTATCGGGATATTACAGACCACAGACAGGCAGAGATCGAACTTGAACAAAAGAACGCGGACCTGGCGCTCGTCAATGCCTTGAACGAAGCGATCAATCGCGGGGAGGGTGTGGAAGCGGTTGTCAACCTGCTGACGAAAGAGATAAAGCGCAACTTCTCCGCGGAAGGCGCCACCATTTACTTACTCAACCCAAATGAGCAGGTCCTTACAATGCAGCAATACTTCCTTTCGCCGAAGATTGCCGAGAAGATTGAAAAGCTGATCGGGATGAGCATCCCTCCAATTGAAATCCCCATTCAGGAAGGCGGATATTTCGACAATGTTCTGCGCGCAGGGCGCGGCGTAATCACCAGCGATCCAAAAGTCATTCAAAAATGGATGGAAGAATTTGTTGAGACCACCTTCCTGCCTACCCCGATCCGGGGAGTGCTTCGTAGACTGATCCCTCAGATCTATAAGATTCTCAATATTCAATCCACGATCCTCATTCCCCTGATTTCAGACGGCAAGACCATTGGTCTGCTGGATGTCTCGAGTCCGAATCTTTTTACGGAGGAAGACCTGGAGCGCATCGAAAATATTGGCAGGCAGTTGACAATCGCCATTCAGCGAAAACAGGTCGAAGAAGCGCTGCGTGAAAGCCAGTCCAGATATCAAAATCTGGTGGAAACCTCATATGACTTGATCTGGTCCATTGATGCGGAGGGCAGGTTTACCTTCCTGAACCGCGCCGCCAGAGAGATCTATGGCTATGAGCCGGAAGAGCTAATGGGGCGCTCGTTTTTCGAGATCATGGATCCCGAGTATTATCAGCCGAACGATCTTCAAAAATTCAATGAAATGGTTGCCCAGGCAGATGAATTTAGTGAGTTCGAGACGTACGTGCGACATCGGGACGGAAGACAGCTTATTTTGAGTGCCAATTGCATTGTGATGCGTGACGAAGAGGGCAAGGTGACCGGTGTGACCGGAACCTCACACGACATCACAATACGCAAAAGGGTTGAGAATGTACTCAAGGATGAACGAAACCTCCTGCGGACGCTGATCGATAACCTGCCAGACCGCATCTATGTGATGGACACAAACGGTAGAAAAACAGTATCCAACACTGCAGATTGGCAGGCGTCGGGCGCGAAAGCAATGGAGGATGTGATCGGCCAGACCGACTTCGATATTTACCCACGTGAGCTTGCAGAGCAGTTTTGGAAAGCTGATAAATCTGTTCTTGATTCCGGACAACCTCTCATAAACTATGAAGAACCCGGGCTGGATGTCAATGGCAATCGTGCCTCGATCCTAACCACCAAGATACCATTGCGCGATGACGAAGGCAAGGTCACCGGGCTCGTAGGCATTGGACGAGATATTACTGAGCGCAAACAGGCAGAAGACCGCATAAACGATCTGCTGGTCTTCAATGAAAAAATCCTGAACCACTCTCCCATCGGCATCCTTACCTATAGACTCACAGGTGAATGTGTCTTTGTTAACGAGAATGCAGCTGCTATTATTGGAACAAGCGTCGAAGAGCTAAAAGCCCAGAACTTTCACAGTATCGAATCCTGGAGGAAGTCTGGCTTGTACGATCTGATCACAAACGCTGTCTCCAGCCAGACAGACCTGACAGCCGATATCCATCATGTCCGTACATTTGGAAAAGATGTATGGATGACAGTCCATTGCGCTACATTCAAATCAAAAGAGGCAGACCATATACTTCTTTCTATCACAGACATCACAGAGCGCAGACAGGCTGAAATAGAGCGCCAGGCTCTGCTTGAGATCATGCAGGGGCTTGCCAGCACAAAAGACCTGCAGGACCTGTTGAAACTTGTTCATCATTCAATTGCCAAAGTAACGTATGCTGAAAACTTCTTTGTGGTTCTTTACCATCAGGACACGGGCTTGTTCGAAGAGATTTATTCCGTGGACAAATATGATCCGCCTGAGCCGCCTTCCAAGCTTGAAAACAGTATTACCTCGTACGTGTTCCGATCCGGCGAACCGCTCCTGCTGACGCAGGCTTCATTTGATGAACTGGCAGCTCAGGATCAGGTAAAACTGGTCGGCACCGATTCAGCTTCCTGGCTGGGAGTTCCTCTCAAAACCTCCGGCAGGATCATCGGCGTCATGGCAGTTCAGGACTATGAAAATGACAATCGTTATTCGGAGCATGATAAGGATGTGCTGGCATCCATCGCTTCACAAGTCGCGCTGGCGATCGAGCGCAAACAGGCGGAAGAGGCGCTTCAGCGAAATGAAAGACGCTTCCGGGCGTTGATCGAAAAAAGCATCGATGCCATCGTCCTGATCCAGTCAGACGGGCAGATCGCCTATGCCACTCCCGGCATCACGGGGGTGCTTGGATACAGCGTGGACGAATACGTGGGCAGGAATGGACTCGAGTTCATTCATCCCGATGACGTCGAGAGCGCTGCGATTACGATAGGAAGTCTGTTTCAGCAGCCGGGAGAAACGGCCACAATCCTGTCACGCGAGCGCCACAAGGATGGCTCATGGCGCTGGGTGGAGGGCAGCGTGACCAACCTGCTGGACGATCCAAGTGTGAATGCACTCGTCGCCAATTTCCATGACATCACCGAACGTAAACTGGCGGAAGAGTCTCTTCGAGAAGAACGCGAAAAGGCGCAAACGTACTTGGACATCGCTGATGTAATCATGCTGGCACTCGATCAGAATGGAATGGTTACTTTAATCAATCAAAAGGGGTGTGAGATTCTTGGCTACGAGTATGATGAGATTATTGGCAGGGACTGGATAGAAACATTCCTGCCGGAGGCGGGTCGGAAAGAATTACATGAAGCCTTCCAGCGGCTTATGAAAGGCAATATCCAATCTTTTGGATATTACGAGAATACCGTTATCACAAAAGATGGAGAGGAACGATTAATTGCATGGCATAACACCGTAGTGCAAGATGCACAGGGAACAATCATAAGCACGCTCAGTTCAGGAGAAGACATCACCAAACGCAAACAAGCCGAAAATGAACTGCGACTTGAGAAAGAGCGTTTTGAAAGTATCGCGGCGACAGCACCCGGCGTTATCTGTTCGGTACGCTTGCGACCGGATGGAACCATATCCATGCCCTTTGCCAGCCCTGCCATCCAGGAGGTTTACGGGTTGTCACCACAAGATGTGTACCAGGATGCAACACAGATCTACGCACGATTGCATCTTGATGACTTCCATCAAGTCAACACATCCATTATTGAATCTGCAGAGACCCTGCAGCCCTGGCATACCGAGTTTCGTTATCAGCATCCTGCCAAAGGTGAAATCTGGATTGAAGGTCAGGCTATGCCTCTCAAAGAGAGGGACGGCAGTGTCATCTGGCATGGATTCGTATTTGACATCACCGAACGCAAGCGTGCTGAAGCTGCCGAACATGAGCAGAGGACCCTGGCTGAAGCCCTGCGCGATACAGCCGAAACACTCAGTAGTACACTGGACTACGGTGAGGTCCTAGATCACATCCTTACCGCTGTTGGGCGGGTGGTGCCGCACAACGCTGGTTCGATCCTGCTTATTGAGGGAGAATTTGCTCGTGTGGTCCGTTCTCAAGGCTATGACAAACACGGTTTTAACCCTGAGATAATGGGAATTAGGCTTCCACTGGCTGAAACGACCAACCTGCGGCAGATGCTTAACACCAGGCAGCCTGAAGTTGTGTATGATACACGTTCTTATCCAGGTTGGAAGAGAATGTCGTCGACAGACTGGCTGCGCTCAAGTGTGGGCGCGCCGATATCCATTTATGGGGAAGTTCTTGGCTTTATTTGCCTGGATAGCCAAACACCCGAATTTTTCACTCCGGTTCATGCGGAAAGGCTGGAGGCGTTTGCCAATCAGGCAGCTCTCGCTATCCATAACGCGCGCCTGCTGCAGCAGGCGCAGGATGAGATAGCAGAGCGAAAACAGGCAGAGCAGGAGCTGCGCGCCTCCGAGGAGCGCTTCCGCCAATTGGCAGATAACATCCAGGAAGTGTTTTGGATGACAGAGGTTGAGACTGGTAAGGAACTCTATATGAGTCCCGCTGCCGAAGCCATCTGGGGACGTCCCGTCGAGGCCCTGATGAATGAGCCCGGCGCGTTCATCAACAGTGTTTTTGCGGAAGATCGGCCTCAGCTATTGGATGCTCTTGAAAGGGAAAAACACGGGGAAAAATTGGAAATTGAGTACCGGGTCATGCAGCCGGATGGCAACCTCCGCTGGATCTGGGATCGTGCGTTTCCAATTTTCGATGATTCAGGTCAGGTCAAACGGATAGCAGGCATCTCAGCGGATATTACGGATCGGCGGGAGGCGGAACTGGCGTTACTGAAAAGTCAGAGTCGTTACCATGAACTTTTCGATAGCTCGCCTGTTCCCATCTGGGAGGAAGATCTTTCCCTCGTTAAAGAGAGGGTTGATACTCTTCTCAAGGAAAAGGGTACTGATTTAAGAGGATATCTTTCGAGCCACCCAGATCAACTTCTTGAGCTTGCATCCCTGATAAAGATCACTGATGTGAATCAGGCTGCTTTAAAGCTCGCGGGTGCAAGAGAAAAGGAACAGCTTATCAACAGTCCGACCCAGGGGCTGAATGAGCAGGCAATCCTCAGCCATTTCCAAGAAGAGATTCTGGGGCTTCTCAGCCCATTACACAAATTTGAATGGGAAGGCGCAGATGAGACGCTCGACGGCAGAAAAATTGAGGTGATTGTTGTCGGCTCCATCCCCCATGGCTATGAAGAGGATTGGTCGAAAGTAATCGTCTCCACCAGCGATATTACGGAACGCAAGCAGGCAGAACAGCAACTTCGCAAGCTCTCACGCGCAGTGGAGCAGACGGCTTCGAGCATTATCATCACCGACACCTCCGGGAACATCGAATACGTCAACCCCAAGTTTACAGAGGTCACAGGCTATTCTTATGAAGAAGCCATTGGACGAAATCCGCGTATCCTGAAATCCGGCACGACCGCAAGGGGTGAATATGAACAGTTATGGCAGACTATTATCGCTGGCCATGAATGGCATGGAGAACTACTCAACCGAAAAAAGAACGGCGAGTTATTTTGGGAGTCTGTAACGATTTCACCCATCCTGAACGATCGTGGGGAAATAACTCACTTTGTTGGCGTCAAGGAGGAGATTACCCAGCGCAAACAGAATGAAATCGAAACCCGCCGTCATGTCACGGAACTCGAGGCAGTCTATGAAAATGGACTGGCTGTAGGACGCCTGCTAGAGCCCGGCGAAATCGGCAACAGGGTCATCGAAACGTTTGCGCGCTATCTCCCCTGGCATCACGTCACCATCCGTTTGCGGAAGGTAGAGACCGACGACCTGGAACTGGTCGCTTTTAATCTGCCCAATCTGAAGGAAGAAGAAAGGACAGATGCCGAACAACATTTTGTAGCGCGCATCAACAAAGTGGGACAGGGATTAAGCGGCTGGGTGATCCAGACTGGCATGTCCCTCCGCACGGGCAACGTCCATATGCACCCGCAATACATTGACACACACGCCGGGATCCAATCAGGCTTGTACATGCCGCTACGGGTTGCCGAACGTGTGATCGGCGTGATCAGCGTGGAAAGCGAAACGCCAGATGCGTTTAGCGAGCAGGATGAACGTCTGCTGGCGACTCTTGCAAACCAGACCGCCATTGCTTTTGAAAACGCACGCCTGTATGAAGCCATGCAAAAGGAACTGGTGGAACGCAAACGGGTTGCGGGAGCCCTGCGTGTCAGTGAAACCCACTACCGCGCTTTGGCAGACAGTATCACCGATATCCTGTTCGAAATGGACCATGATCTCCGTTACACCCACTGGAACAAAGCCTCGGAGGCGCTTACCGGTATCCCGGCTGAGCAGGCGATCGGCAAATACATGGAGGAAATCTTCGGGGCGACAGAGGAACAAGCCAGGATCAAAACGATCTATCAGGAAGTTCTCGAGAGCCACCAGCCCAAAACGATCGAAGAAACGCTTCTGTTGAATGGAGAGAAGCGCTCCTTTGAAATTAACGCGTACCCATCTGCACGCGGTGTGTCTGTGGTCGCCAAGGATGTGACAGACCGTAAGAGGACGGAGACCGTCATGCAAAAGCGTTTCGAGCTGATGGAATATTCAGCGAAGCATTCCCTGAACGAATTAATGCAAAGAACCGTGGACGAGGTGAGCGATCTCACCAGCAGCACGATTGGCTTCTTCCATTTTATGGAGAATGATCAACCCACTATAGAAATGCAGACCTGGTCCACCAACGCTTTGCGGCTGTTCAAGGTGCCTGTGAGCGAGGGAACGCATCTTCCGCTGAACCAGGCAGGGGTTTGGGCTGATGCGGTCCGTCAGCGAGGTCCGCTCATTCAAAACGATTATGAATCGCTGGCTGAGAAGAAAGGTATTCCACAGGGACACGTTCCCATCGTCCGCGAGATGGTCATTCCCATCATCCGCAATGAACGCATCATGGCTGTCCTGGGGGTCGGCAACAAAGCGGAGGACTATACTCTGTATGACCTCGACATCGCCGCCCGCCTGGCGGATTATGCCTGGGACATCACCGAACGCAAGCAGATGGAAATGGCGCTCGAGGCAGAACGGAACCAGCTCGCGGAGCGTGTGGAGGAACGCACCGCCGACCTCAGCCGCGCCAATTCGAACCTGGCACGCGCCTTGCGAGTGAAGGATGAATTCCTTGCCAACATGAGTCATGAACTGCGCACGCCATTGAATGCCATCCTGGGCTTGTCTGAGAGTCTGGGAGAACAGATTGCAGGCCCACTCAACGAGAAACAACAGAAGTACATCTCCACCATCAGTGAGAGTGGTCATCATCTGCTCTCACTCATCAATGACATTCTTGATCTTGCCAAGATCGATGCCGGGCAGATTACCCTCGATATCAACAAAGTGGATATCCGTTCCGTGTGTCAGGCAAGCCTGCGCATGATCAAGCAGCTGGCGCAGAAAAAGAACCAGGAGGTTTCCCTGGAGATCGATGATGGGCTGGGATTAATGTGGGCAGACGAACGCCGTCTCAAGCAGATGATCGTCAACCTGCTGGGTAATGCGGTTAAATTCACGCCCGAGTACGGTCGGCTTGGTCTCGAAGTGCGAGGAGATGAGGAAGCCAACCAGATCTCCATCACGGTCTGGGATAACGGCATGGGCATCAAGGAAAGTGATCTGGCACGCTTATTCCAGCCTTTCGTGCAACTGGATGCAGGGCTGGCGCGTGAGGCAACAGGCACCGGGCTGGGTCTGGCGCTGGTCGCGCAGATGGCACGCCTGCACGGCGGCAGTGTGAACGCCACCAGTAATGCGGGGCAGGGCAGCCGCTTTACCATCGTCCTGCCATGGGAACCCGCTCTGGCGCTCGACGCCGTCTCCCGAATGAAGATCACGGGCAAGTTCAGTGCCATCAAAATTGATGAGACCAACAAGCCCACCATCCTGCTGGTTGAAGATACAAAAGAAGTAGTGATGATGCTCAAAGACTATCTTGAGCTGACCGGGTACAGAGTGTTCACCGCCCAGGATGGCGTCGACGCCATCGTGCAGGCGCGGCACGTCAAGCCTGACCTGATCCTGATGGATATCCAAATGCCGCGCATGGACGGCTTTGAAACGACCCGTAAGTTACGAAGCGACCCGAATTTCAGATATACTCCCATCATCGCCCTCACGGCCCTCGCCATGCCACATGACCGCGAGCGCTGTCTGGAGGCAGGCATGAACGAGTACATCAGCAAGCCTGTCAACCTGAAGGCGTTGATCAAAATCATCCAGAGCTGTCTTTATAACGAGGAGACCCGCGTGCAATGAGCACTGTCCTGATCGTGGACGACGATCCCTCTGCCAGAGAAACCCTGGTCGCCATACTGGAGGGGGAAGGCTATGACCTGCAGCAGGCAAAGGATGGTATTCAGGCGCTTCGAATGCTGGAGCAACTCCAGCCTGACGTTATCCTGTTGGATGTCATGATGCCGCGTATGGATGGATTTGAAGTCTGCCGCCGGATCCGTGCCACGCCTCAGCTTGCCGAGGTGCCGATCATCATGCTCACTGCCTTGGATAACCGCGACTCACTCCTGCAAGGCATAGAATCTGGCGCGGATGATTTTCTCTCCAAGCCCGCTGACCGGCGCGAGCTGGCGGCGCGCGTCCGTACGATCACACGTCTGAACCGCTACCGCACCCTGACCGAACAACGTGAAAATATCCGTCATATGGCTGAACACGTGGTCGCCGCGCAGGAGGAGGAGCGCCAGCGCATCTCGCGCGAACTGCATGATGACCTGGGTCAGGCGCTTACCACGCATCTGCTTGCACTGCGGAATCTACAGGAGGATCTTTCGCTGCCCGCGGAGAGCCTGTTCGAACGCCTGCAATCCCTGCACGATCAATCCTATGAGATCCTGGTCAAGATCCGCAGGCTTGCTCGCGACCTGCGCCCGCCGGTGCTCGATGCACTGGGCTTAACAGTAGCCATGCAAACCTATTGCACCGAATTTACCCGCCGCACTCACCTGCCGGTGGTCTTCGAAGCGGATTCAACCATGCCTGAACTTCAGGATACCTACAATATTACGCTCTATCGCACCTTGCAGGAAGCCCTCACGAATGTGGTCAAGCATGCCCGGGCTAGCCAGGTCTGGGTGGATTTGAGCGTGGAAGATGACCTCATCAATCTGACCGTGCAAGACAACGGGATCGGTTTCAGCGAAGACAAACCCGGGTCAAACGGGATCGGGCTGGCAGGTCTGCGAGAGCGCATCACCATTGCCGGAGGTACCCTCCAGGTCAGTTCCGCACCGAAGCGCGGCACCATTTTATCGGCACAATTTCCGTTGGCGAGGCAGATGCGGGCAGGTGATGCGGCATGATACGCGTCCTGATCGCCGAAGACCACCTGATGGTGCGGGCTGGTATCCGCGCCCTGCTGGAGAAAGCCGGCGATATCCACGTCATGGGCGAGGCATCCAATGGGCAGGAAGCCATCGAAATGACCGATGCGCTCCGCCCGGATGTGCTGATCATGGATATTATGATGCCGCGTCTGAACGGCATTCAGTCGGCTGAAAAAATCCGCGACCTGAAACTTCCCACCCAGATCCTGATCCTCTCCATGTACGCAGATGAAGGCTTCGTGCACCGTGCCCTGCAGTGCGGCGTGAAAGGTTATGTACTGAAATCCTCGGTGAGTGACGAATTGCTCTGGGCGGTGCGCGCCGTGGCAGGCGGCAAAACCTATTTGAGCGGTCCCATCTCAGAGCTTGTGGTGGATGGCACGATCAACCCGCATTCCAGCCTGGAAAACAGCGATCCGCTTTCGAACCTGTCGCCACGCGAAAAGGAAGTTCTGCAGTTGATCGCAGAAGAATACACAAGCGCCGAGATCGGCAAGATGTTATTTATCAGTGAAAAGACAGTTGAAAAACATCGCACAAGACTGATGGAGAAATTGAACGTCCGCAATCTCGCGGGCTTGGTCCGCCTGGCGATCAAATACCATCTCGTGGATGGAGATGCATGACGGTGACACCATGCAGCCCCCACTCAACGGAGGGTGGCACATTGAAATGATGCAAAAATATATATTTTCTTTTATAAAAGGATAATCAATATGGATCAGTCTTATAGCAAGGAGAACAACATGAGCAGTCTGGTCTTAATCGTTGACGATGAATATGTCGGCCGTGAAACCCTCCAGTCTGTGCTGGAGGGTGAAGGTTATGAGCTTGAGATGGCAGAGAACGGCTTTCAGGCAATCGAAAAGGCGAAACAGCTACTGCCCGACGTCATTCTTCTGGATGTGATGATGCCGGGCATGACCGGATTCGAGGTCTGCCAGCGCATTCGCAGCGACCCACAGATCGCCGAGATCCCGATCATCATCCTTACCGCGCTGGATGACCGCGAGTCTCTTCTCAACGCGTTGAAAGCCGGGGCAGACGACTTTATCTCCAAGCCATTCGACCGTTATGAACTGCGTGCCCGCCTGCTGGGGATCACGCGCCTCAACCGTTACCAGAAGCTGCTCCAGGAGCGCGCCAAACTGCGTGAGGCGAATGCCCAGCTCCTGAACGCCTATGAAGCGACGATCGAAGGCTTGTCGCTTGCTCTGGACCTGCGCGACCGCGAGACGGAGGGCCACTGTCTGCGAGTGACCGACCTGACCGTAAAACTGGCGCAGGCGCTCAACATGCATGATGAAGATATCATGCATATTCGCCGCGGCGCGCTCCTGCACGATCTGGGCAAGATCGGCATTCCTGATTCGATCCTGCACAAGCCAGATAAATTGACCGAGGAGGAATGGATAACGATGCGCCGGCATCCGCAGTTCGCATATGATATGCTTCATTCCATCGAGTACCTGCGCCCGGCACTCGATATTCCCTATAACCATCACGAGAAGTGGGATGGAACCGGCTACCCGCGCGGGCTAAAGGGTGAGGAGATTCCCAAGGTCGCGCGGATGTTCGCGGTTGCCGATGTCTGGGACGCGCTCACTTCCAACCGCCCCTACCGCACAGCCTGGACCGAGGAACAGGCGCGGACCTACATCCGCGAACAATCCGGGAAACATTTCGACCCCGAAGTCGTGGACCTGTTCTTCCAGGTGCTTGGATAGGGTCAGCGTTGCAGGTGAAAATTCAACTTGAAATGGCTGGAGGTCTGGAACTCCAGCCGTTCAATTCTTGCATCTTTGTAATATAATGAAAACAGCCGGGGGCATACAAACATCGGCGATCTCATAGCGTAAAATTTTTAGTAGTACGGAGGCTTCTGTGATCAATCACATCCTTGTCCCGTTGGATGGCTCTACGCTGGCTGAATGTGTACTCCCCCATGTTGCGGGGCTCGCACCTGTGACCAATGCACGTGTGACGCTTTTACACATCCTTCAGCAGGCTCAGGAAGGGCGCGGCGCTCCGCCCGTGGATCCGGTCGAATGGCATCTACAAAAACAGAACGCAGAAAAATATATGGAGCAGATCGTCAGCCGGCTGAATGAGGCAGGTATCCTGGGCGTGGAGTCTGTCATCCTCGAGGGCAGCCCTGCCAGCAGCGTGATCGACTTCGCCCGCAACAATAACGTAGACCTGATCATTCTCAGCACGCACGGTAATAGTGGGCTGAGCGGCTGGAACGTTAGCAGCGTGGTACAAAAGATCCTGTTGCGCTCGTATAAATCGATCCTGCTTGTGCGCGCCTACGTCCCCTCGCCCAGTACCACAACCAAGGTCCGGTACAAGCGCCTGTTCGTGGGGATGGATTGCTCCTCACGCTCTGAATTCGTCCTGCCGTTTGCCATCAATCTGGCACAGTATCATAAATCGCAGCTCATCCTTGAAACAGTCATCGAAAAACCGCGCACCATTAACCGTATGCCCGCCTCAGACGAGCTCATGGAATTGGTCACCCAGTTCGTCGATAAGAACTATCAGGCTGCCTCTCACTACTTCAAGCAGCTCCGCGCCCAGTTTTCGACGAAGGACTTGAAGATCAAGACTCACATTTCGGTGGGCGACCATGCCATTACCGTGCTGCACGATATGGCAGAGGAATCGAATGCCGACCTCGTCCTGCTGGCTGCCCACGGCGAAACAGGCGAGAGGCGCTGGCCCTATGGCAGCGTAACGACCAGTTTCATCGCCTATGGCAACACTTCCCTGCTGATTATGCAGGACCTGCCTTCTACAGAAATCCACCAGACCCTCGCCGAAATGGCTGTCAGAGAAAGCAAGGGACATTGATCGATGCAATCCACTGCGCCTACACAGCAACCCGATCTCGTACAACCAAATACATCCCCCTCCGGCAACGGAGTTGAAGAAAACATTACTGCGCTGGCACATCAGCTCGCCGGATGCATGCCCAGGCGAACGAGCTTTCTCATCCCTGCCAGGCTCAAGCAGTTCGCGCGCCTCTTCCAGGAATCGTACGAATACTTCGAGGAAACAACCCGGGCGCAGGTCGCATCGTCGCAGACCGCCGAATGGCTGATGGACAATTTTTACGTGATCGAACAAGCCATGCGTCAGGTGGAGGAAGACCTGCCCGCGGACTATTACCGGCGTCTGCCCAAAACGCGCGACGGCTGGGCGCGCATCTATATCGTGGCACTGGCGAACACGCAACGCGAGGACACACGCCTCGATATCGATCAGCTCAAGCACTTTTTACACATTTTCCAGGAAACTACTCCGCTTAGTACGGGTGAATTATGGGCATTGCCATTGATGCTGCGAATGACCGTGCTCGAATTGCTGGCAGAAGCACTGGCGGCAATCACGAAACAAAAGTGGGATACGATGCTCCAGCCAGCGCTGGAGGTCTCCCCGTTAGGTACGCTTCAAGCAGACCCTGACCTGATCGTTGCCAACTCTGTCCTGAACCTGCGCCTGCTGGCAACTGAGGATTGGAAGGCATTTTTTGAGTCGACGAGTGTTCTCGAAAAAATCATGCGGCGCGACCCGGCTGGTGTGTACGAACAGATGGATTTCGCCACCCGCAACCATTATCGTAATGTGGTCGAAGAACTGGCAAACGGATCCGCCACCGATGAAGCCGGAATCGCTCTACAGTCCATCCAACTGGCACAGGCAGGTGCCTCGGCACGTGAGCAGCACGTCGGGTACTATCTCATTGCACCAGGCAGAGAGATACTCGAAGCGCAGATTAAGTTCCGTGCGCAAATCTCGCAGGCGCTGGGACGCGCCATACAAAGGCATGCTGTCCGCTTTTATCTTGGAAGCATCGCGATTCTGATCCTGTTGATTTGTTTTCTGATCATCACGGCTACCGCAAGCGCGGGCGGCACATTGTTGCAACTGATAGCAGCGGGAATCCTCAGCCTCCTGCCTGTTTCTTCCGTGGCGATCGATCTCATCAATGGACTGGTCGTTTCTCTCATCCCGCCGCGCACGCTGCCCAAGCTGAACCTTGAGAATGGCGTACCGGAGGAGCATCGGACGATTGTCGTTATCCCGGCTTTGCTCGCCACCGAACGGGATGCCCCATTTCTGCTTAACCAGATTGAACGGCATTTCATCGGCAACAGCGATCCGAATATTTTCTTTGCACTCATCACCGATTTTGCCGACGCGCCTGAAAAGGAAATGCCGGGAGACCAGGATCCCGTCACACAAACTCAGGCTGCCATCGAACAGTTGAATGAAAAATACAGCACCAATGGTTATCGTCCCTTTTACTTCTTTCACCGTGAGCGCATATGGAACGAGAGCGAAGGACGCTGGATGGGCTGGGAACGCAAGCGCGGCAAGCTGGAGGAATTCAACCATCTATTAACCGGAAGCAGCTCCACAAGCTTTGTCATTAAAGATGGGGACTTGAGCATCCTGCCTACCATCCGTTATGTCATCACTCTGGATGCCGATACGGTGCTGCCGCGCGAAGCCGCCCGCCAGCTCATTGGAACCCTCGCACATCCGTTGAACCGCGCGGAGATCGACCCTGCGACGGGCGAGATTAAAGCCGGTCACACGATCCTCCAGCCGCGGACCCAGGTGCGCCCGGCATCGTCGAACCGCTCGCTCTTCACGCGCGTCTATTCCGGCGACTCGGTCATCGATTTATACACGCGCGCCGTTTCTGATGTCTATCAGGACCTGTTCGATGAAGGCAACTATGTGGGCAAGGGCATC
>JAICQC010000454.1 GCA_025938055.1 Anaerolineales bacterium
ATAGATCGGATTGCGCGAAAAGCGATAGGGACCGCTTGTGACTACTTAACTCACTGAGCCGTGCGGGTCAAGCGTTGTGTTTGCCCGCATAAATTGACGCGCTGCGCTGGCAGCCAAACCGATCCCGATCAGGATAATAGCATAACCAAACCACATCAGCATTCCTGGAAAGTGAAAAGGTAAAGGCAGGAGCCAGTTTAGCAAGAAGGCAATGAAAATATGAATCAACAGTAGAACAGGCGGGTGAATCCGTATCGCAGCATGGTCAGTGGATATCTGGCTCATGCCCAATTCTCAAGCGTTTCCTTGATCTTCATCAAAAACCAGTCTGCGGCTGCGCCATCGAGGATGCGATGATCGAAGACAAAGGAGAGATAGACCATCGGGCGGATGGCGATCGCGTCGTCGATGACCACCACACGCTTCTGCATCACGCCAACACCCAGAATCCCAGACTGGGGCTGGTTGATCACTGGGAAGGCAATCAACGACCCGCTCGTGCCATGATTCGTCAAAGTAAACGTGCCGCCTTTGACCTCGTCCGGCTGGAGCTTCTTGGAACGCGCTCGATTTGCAAGATCATTTATGGTCCGCGCCATTGCAAGCAGCGACAAATTGTCTGCATTTTTGATGACGGGAACAATCAAGCCTTCTTTGTCTAGTGAAGTCGCCATGCCGATGTTAATGGCTTTATGCACCAGAATTCCATCATCAGTCCACGAAGAATTGACGTTCGGGTATGCCTTCAAGGCTGCAACAATTGCCATCATGAAATAAGCCGTAAATGTAAGGTTGACGCCATCCCGCGCAAAGGACTCTTTGTTGGCGGAGCGGTGCTTGACCACTTTGCTCATGTCTGCTTCCATCACGGTCAGCACATGCGGTGAAGTATGCTTGGACATGACCATGTGCTCAGCGATCTGTTTTCTTATAACTGTGTGTTTGATTAATTGGTCCCCTTCTATAGGTTTAACAGTTGCAGTTTGACGGTTCGAAGTTTGCCCTGCATGACTTTGAACCTTTGACCTTTGACTCTCAACAAAGCTTAACACATCATTTTTCGTGATGCGCCCATTTAATCCTGTTCCCCGGACTTGTTGTAAATTTACGCCATGCTCCGCTGCAATCTTCGCAACGACAGGAGAAATAAATCCAATACCTTGTTTGGTCGAAGGTTGAACATTTAAAGTCGCAGGCTGGGAGGAAGCTGGCATCTGACCTTCAATGTTTGATTCCGCTTTTGCTGGAGCAGGTGCTTCAGAAGCGCCTTCAACCGACTCCCCCGGTTTTCCAATAACCGCCAACACTGCTCCTACTTTTGCAGGGGCGCCCTCCTCAGCGAGGATTTTCAATACTGTGCCCGATGCAGGCGCAGGGATCTCGGTATCGACTTTATCAGTATTCACTTCCAGAAGCGGCTCGAGCTCGTCGACCGAGTCGCCTTCCTGTTTCAGCCATTTTATGATGGTAACTTCTTCCACCCCCTCGCCTAATAATGGGACTAAAACTTTTGTCGCCATGATTTCCTCTTTTCACCACGAAGGTCACAAAGGCTCACTAAGGAAAGACTTTATGTTCTTTTGTGGTTAGCGAATCGCTGGATACTGATTTGGGTCGACTTCATTCATCAGAGCGTACACGGCATCAAACACCGTCTCGGCATTTGGCTTGGACCAGTAATCGCCGTCACTGCCATAAGCGGGACGATGCGCTTTTCCTGATAAGGTCCGCGGTTCGGAGTCGAGATGGTAGTAGCCGCCTTGCTTTTCGATCACCTCCCGCATCATATATGCCGTCGCTCCACCTGGCACATCTTCATCCAGAAAGACAACACGATTGGTCTTTTTCACGGACTCAACGATTTTTCCATGAATGTCGAACGGCAGAAGCGATTGTACATCGACGATTTCCACCTCGATCCCAGCCTTCGAGAGCCTGCTCGCCGCCTCCATTGCGATACGGCAGCACGCCCCATACGTGACTACCGTCACATCGCTGCCTTTACGGATCACTTCAGGTACTCCCAGAGGGACCGTGAAATCCGCAATGTTATCAGGCATCCGCTCCTTGACACGATAACCGTTCAATACTTCGACGATGATGGCAGGCTCATCCGTTTTCAACACCGCATTGTAGAACCCTGCTGCACGCGTCATATCACGAGGCACTAGCACATTGATTCCGCGTACAAGGTGAATGATGCCCGCCATGGGTGACCCGGCATGCCAGATACCCTCAAGACGGTGACCGCGTGTACGGATGATCACAGGCGCCGCTTGCCCACCCACCGTCCGCCAGTGCAGGTTGGCAAGGTCATCAGACATGATCTGTATTGCATATAACAAATAATCGAGATACTGAATTTCACAGATCGGATGGAGCCCGCGCATTGCCATGCCGATCGCCTGTCCCAAAATAGTTGTTTCGCGTATACCTGTATCGGTCACGCGCAGCGCGCCATATTTTTCCTGCATGCCTTTGAAGCCCTGGTTTACATCGCCCAGAAAACCGACATCTTCGCCAAACGCGATCACGCGCGGGTCGCGTCCCAGAATGGCATCGAATGCAGCATTCATGATCTCGAAACCCATCACAGTTGGTGAAGAGTTCGAATACACTGGCTTGATCTCCTTCACCGCCAATGCCCTGCCGCTATATAAATGAGAACCGTAACGGTCATCGTTGATGGCGTCCTGTTCGTTCTTCCATTGGACCAGAACCTGCTTGGATGGGTTCGCCTCATTGCGCAGAACGCGTAACGCCTCGTGCGCGGCGCTATGCACATCGCGCCTCAGCGGCGCAGGGAGGGCTGCCAAACGCTCTTTGATCTTTTCCAGCTCCGATGCTTGAGAAGAGCTACCTGAGATCTCGTCAAGAATGTCCATCACCTGACCGCGCTCCTCGTTGATCGGTGCCAGGTACGCCTCCCAGGCAAGCTTGCGGATTTTCTCCACAGCCGCCTGATTCTCTTTTTCAATGGCAGCCAGCTCAGGATCCGTGGCGATGCGTTGTTCAATCATCCACTCGCGCATCTTGCGGATGCAGTCAAATTCCTGCTCCCATTTCAGCCGTTCGGGCGATTTATACCTTTCGTGGCTGCCTGAGGTGGAATGTCCCTGGGGCTGGGTTACATCTATAATGTGCACCAATTGTGGAATATGGAACTGGCGCGCGATCTCCGCCGCGGTCGTGTACGTTTCGAGCAGCGCGGGATAATCCCAACCGCGCACCTGGTAGAGGTCATAGCCGCGCTCACAGTCTTCTTCAAGACAGGGGTCACGTTGGAAGCCCTGCAAAATAGCGTGAATATTTCCCTTGACCATCTGAAACTGGTTGGGGACTGAGATGCCATAGCCATCGTCGTAGACTGTGATGATCGCAGGCGCCTGCAACACACCAATGGCATTGATGGACTCCCAAAACATCCCCTCCGCCGTAGAGGCATTGCCGATGCTGGCAAACACGATCTCATTGCCGTCCTTCGAGAATTGATGGAGCTGCTGGAGCTCCTGAAGATTCCGATACAAAACCGAGGCATACGCCAGCCCTACCGTGCGCGGCATCTGCGTACCGGTCGGTGAAACATCGGCTGCTGTGTTGTAGGACTCGGTCTGGTTCTTCCATGATCCATCCGGGTTGATGAAGCGGTTAGCAAAATGCGCATTCATCGAGCGCCCGCC
>JAICQC010000238.1 GCA_025938055.1 Anaerolineales bacterium
CAATTCAGCCCGCACATAATCATAGAATCCTGCCGTGTAAGGTCCCACCACGCTGGTAAGCAGCGGATCATATTCGGCGTTCTCCGTCACGCCGAGGCGGTCGATCCCCAGGAAGCGGCTGTCGAGCCGTCCAACCGTTCGTCCGCTCTCGCGCAGGAGTTCCTTGAAGAAGTGCTGGTCGATGATCCTCAAATTTGTGCGCTCGATGAAATCCGTGGAGAGCCCGGTAAAGCGCGCCAGTTCCTGGATGATGTGAAGGCGCTCCTCGGCAGGCAATAAATCCCCTCTTAATAATGCAGATGCATATTCGCCTCTGGCAAATTCTTCCACTTCCTTCAGGAACTCTCGTAACGGTTGTCCCACGCCAGCCTTTTTATGGTACCAGGCGGTCGCAGCATAGCCTGGCAGGAATAAGGTGAAGGGCAATTCATTATTTGTATTGAACAGGATCGTCGTGAAATCCAGCACTGCGGAAATTAACATCAAGCCGTTGAGATACAGACCATGTCGTTCCTGTAGGTAGCCCGAAAGACCGGCGGCGCGCGTCGTCCCATAACTTTCACCGATCAGGAATTTCGGCGAGAGCCAGCGATTGAACCGGGTCGTATACAGGCGGATAAAATCACCCACCGACTCGATATCCTTACGGAACTCATGCCACTCCTTCGGCTTCTGTCCATCCACCGCGCGGCTGTAGCCCGTGCTGATGGGATCGATAAAAACAAGATCGGTTTCGTCAAGGAGTGAATACTGGTTATCTGTCAGTTTGAAGGGTGGCGGCGGCAGTTCCCCTTCATCGGTCATTACAACCCGACGCGGGCCCAGGACGCCCAGATGTAACCAGACGGATGACGAGCCCGGTCCGCCGTTGAACGAAAAGGTGAGCGGGCGCTTCGCCCGGGAGCTGCTGCCATCCTTGGTATAGGCGATAAAGAAAACCTGCGCGCGCGGCTTCTCGCCTTCCGATTCTTTTTCACGGTCAGGAGTTTCCTCCTTAAGGACGATCGTCCCTGCTGTGACCGTGTACTTGATCTCCCTGCCGCCGATCCGCACCTTGTGCTGGGTTACGACCAGGTTATCTTTTGGAGCCGGCCTTTCTTCCTTCCCTTCGACCCGACCTCCGGTCGTCCGGTCAGGTTTTTCTTCGGGTTTCTTGTCATCTGCCATAGTCAGCCTCAATTGTTAGGGTATAAAAGACAAGCGATTTTATAACCGCTTCACCGGATACGTCACGGTTCTGCAGAACAGCTTATTTAGAAGGGCTTGAACACCATCAGCCACAAAACGATCATCGGGATTACATACCCAACGATGACCAGTCCATTCACATCCAGTTTGCGGATATGCGCCTCGACCTCCTCCTGGCTGGCAGGTTCTTCCGCCGGGAATTTGTCACCTCGAATCATGTACGGCAAGCCCACCATTCGCCGCAGATGTTTATAGCGTGTATCGTTCATAAATGCCATATATAAAAATACAATGATCATCAAAATAATCGATGTCCAGATCCAGCCGCGGTTCCAGAGCCTGAGGATGAACGGCATGATCAACCCTGAAATCCCCATCACCAGGAAGGATACGAACATCACGACCATCGTGGACATGGAGAGATCCAGCAGCGCACGGATGCGGGCAAAATCAGTCTCGCGGCGGAGCTGGAACGCCATGGCGACCGACGTCCCGTGGGCGAGGAAAAATGTGATCGAGCCAAGTATATGTATGAATATCAACCAGGGAACCAGGGTTAGCATGTCATCCTCCTTGAGGCAAAAGTTGGCTTATTATATGATAAAGAATTTCCGGGCTCAATCCTTATTTTGATTGATCAATGAATATATTTCTTTTTTGTGCCAGCCACTATGTTTTGCCAGCTCGGTGGAGATCTCCTTGGCGGATTTCTCACTTTTCAACTCGTTTTCAATCGCCCGCTGTAGTTGTTCCTCGGTCCATCTTTCACTCCCCTCTTCCCTCTTCCCCTCCACGACCAGCGTGAATTCTCCACGCGGCGGCTGTGACTGAAAGTGTTCCAGTGCCCCGCTAACATTCCCACGCCAGTACTCCTCGAACATCTTGGTCATTTCACGCGCCACACAAATGCGGCGGTCTCCCAGTATGGAGTGGATGTCCTCCAGCGCCTCTACGATGCGGTAAGGTGATTCAAGGAAGACCAGTGTGTACGGTTGGCGCTCCACTTCCTCCAGACGGCGGTGTCGCTCACTCGTCTTATGCGGCAGATAACCAAGATAGAGGAACGAGTCCGTGGGCAGCCCGGAGACCGTCAGGGCGGCGATGGGCGCCGAGGGACCGGGGATGGGCCTCACTTCGTGTTGGGCAGCGAGGGCGGCTCGCACCAGTTCGTAGCCTGGGTCATTCACTGCCGGAGTCCCCGCGTCCGAGACCAGCGCCACATCGCCGGTTGAAAGCTTCTCAAGGATGAAATCGAGTTTGTTGAGTTTATTGTGTTCGAAGTAACTCGTGATCGGGGTCTCGATCTCGAAATGCCGCAGCAGCTTGCCAGTATGACGCGTATCCTCCGCCGCGATCAGGCTCGCTTCGCGAAGGACGCGCACGGCGCGCGGTGACATATCTTCCAGATTCCCGATGGGGGTTGCCACAAGATAAAGTGTGCCCATGAAATGATTTTATCATTGCGTGAGGTGTATAATTTTTCAAGTTCATTGGAGGAGTGATGATCGTTATCTCAGACATGATGGGCACATTGACGACAGGCTCACCCGTCCTGGGCCTGGTGGATTGGGTACGACATAACCAGAGCAAGATGCAGGCGCGGCTCTACATGGCGTCGATCCTGCCTTCCTATTTGATTGCCAAGCGCGGCTGGATCGACTGGCAAAGCTGGGCACAGGGATTAATGGTCAACAGCCTGAAGATGGTCAAAAACGCGACGCCTGAAAAAATGAAAGTCGTTGCCGAGTGGGCAGTGGAACATGATCTCTGGAAGAAGCGCCGTGAGGATGTAATCGCGCGCCTGCAAGAACATGTAGCGCAGGGCGCGCAGGTCTATATCGCCAGCAGCGTCGTCGAGCCTATCATCGAACCGTTTGCCAGGCGCGTCAGCGCGCAGACCATAGGCACACCGGTCGAATACAAAGATGGGCACGTGCGTGTGGCGGGTAACCTGGTCGCGCAGGAGCGTAAGATCGAAACGGTATTGAGTCGCCTGGGAGTGGAGCAAGTTGACTTCGCATACGGAGATACTGAACAGGATATTCCCTTGCTGGAACATGCCAATCATCCGGTCGCGGTGTATCCCGATGAAAAGTTGAAAGCCGTTGCGCTCGCACGCGGTTGGGAGATTCACGGTTCACGAGAAAACGATTAATGGATGACACAAAACTCTGGGAGATCCGCGCCTTTGTCTATCGCTACCTTGCGGAAACGACCCATCCACCGAGCGTGGAGAAGACCGCTTCGCATTTCAGTCTGACTCACGAGCAGGCTGTTTCCGTTTACGAAGCGCTTCATCAACGCCACGCGCTTTTTCTTAAGCCAGGCACATCCGAAGTCCTGATGGCGAATCCGTTTTCAGGCGTGGAAACTCCCTTTCGGGTGTACGCCAACGGCAAAACCTATTTCGCCAACTGCGCCTGGGATTCGCTCGGTATCCCTGCCGCGCTGCGCGCGGATGCAGAGGTCGAAGCCTCCTGCGCGCAGAGTGGAGAGCCCATCCAAATCAGCGTGACCGATCAACAGGTCCGGGGTTCGGATGCGCTTGTGCACTTCCTCATCCCATTCCGGGACTGGTATGACGACCTCGTCTTCACATGAACCAATATGCTTTTCTTCCGGTCGGAAGAAGCCTTGCACGAATGGCTCACCCCGCGCAATGCAGAGTGCGGCGCTGTCTTGTCCATCTCACAACTGTGGCAACTCTCGCAGCGCTGGTATCAGAACCGTATGTCGCTGGAGTATCACGGCAGGACACCGGAGCAGGTGCAGGAGATTTTTAAAGAGCTGGGGTTGACTTCCAGTTTCTGGAGCGCTTAGAGTTTGAGAAGGAGAATCTCATGAAAGTAAAAGGTATCGTCTGGCTTGGGACGCGCACCGAGCGCTTTGATCAAATGACTGCTTTCTGCCGCGACCTGCTGGGGTTAAAGCAAAAATCAGTCGAGCCTGGATTCGCAGTGTTTGAGATGCCGAATGGTGATGTCTTCGAAGTATTTGGCTCGGACCAATCCATGAACGAATTCATGACTCATCCCGTGGCAGGCTTTCTGGTGGATGACATTGTGGCGGCACGTGCCGAGCTGGAAGCCAGCGGCATTGAATTTATTGATCCTATTCAGGGAGACACCGAGGATTACAAGTGGACGCACTTCCGCGCGCCGGATGGCTTTGTGTATGAACTGACATATTCCACTGGGCATCCATCCATTGCCGAGTAAAAGCAGAATGGTCATGAATAGGAACATCCTCATCAGCGGGGCAGGTATCTCCGGTTTGACCCTGGCATACTGGCTGAAAAAGCGGGGCTTTTCTCCGGTGCTCATTGAAAAGCGCCCTGATCTACACGACCGGGGCTATATGATCGACTTCTATGGCTCGGGATATGATGTCGCCGAGAAAATGGGGTTGCTCGAGCAGCTTCAGGAAAAATCAGCGCAATACCCTGTATCAAAACTTGCATTTGTCGATCGCAATGGAAAACAGCGTGCAACTCTGGATGTAGAGAAGTTCAGGCAGCTTTTGGATCATAGGTATTTTCCTCTGATGCGCGGAGACCTGGAAACAGTCATTTACGAATCTGTAAAAGACAGTGTACCGATCTCTTTCAACACAAGCATTGCCAATCTGAACATGCGACCCGATGCCGTGGAGGTTGAATTTACAGACGGCAAACGCGGGATGTATGACCTGGTCGTCGGCGCAGGCGGCATTCATTCCAATGTGCGCCGGTTGTTATGGGGCGATGAAAGCCAGTTCAGGAAATTTCTTGGTTTTTACGTGGCGTGCAGTGTGATCGACAATTTCCTGGGCGTGCAGGATTCCTTCTATGGACATTTTGAGCCAAATGCGCAAACAACCGTGTATTCGATTGGAAATAACAAGCTGGCTGTCTTCTTTGCTTTTAAGTCTGAGGAATTGAACGCCCGGGGTCGCCAGGGACAGATGGATGTGCTCACGAAGAGATTCGGACAACAGGGCTGGGTCGTCCCTCAACTCGTGGAAGGGACGAAGCACGCGGACGATTTTTTCTTCGACGCGGTCGCGCAGATTCAACTCGACGAATGGTATAAGGAGCGGGTCGCGCTGGTGGGAGATGCCTGCCAGTGTCTGACTCTCCTTGCCGGTCAGGGCGCCTCGATGGGAATGGCTGGCGCCTATCTGCTTGCAGACGAATTATTTAAGGCGGATGGTGATTACAGGGTTGCTTTCCCGTCATACCAACAGAAACTACAGCCGGAGATCCTTCGCAGGCAAAAAGATGCACGAGGGCTGGCAGGCTCGTTCGTCCCCGAAACGCATGCCGCCATCGCCATGACCTATTTCCTTTTGAACGCGGCTTTTTTGCCCGGCTTCAGATCCCTGTTCAAAAGACAAATCGGGGCGAGGAGCATTATCAAGTGATCACTCGCGGGAATGGCTAAGACAGCACAACAGCGTAGCCATAAAAATTCACTGTCCCATTCTCCCTGATGAGAATGGGACAGCAGAGAAGTTCCTAGTCTTTCAAATACTTAATAACCTGCTCGTGAATCTCTTTTGATTGCAGCGCGCCTCGGTGAGCCAGGCCTTTCGTTTCGATGAGCTGCGCCTGCTCCCAGACGCGCGCGATCGCGCGGCTGTCTTCCACCGGAGTGACATTGTCTGCGGCATCATGGAACATCAGCGCAGGGATATTAATGCCAGGTGTTAAAGACTCGTTGGTGATGGATTCCAATACTTCCCGTCCAAATTCCTCATAGATCGTTGCGCGCAGACCCTCGATGATCTCATCGGGCAATCTGGCTAGAACCTGAAAGCGCGGCAGGGAGTCCATCAGCCGGTTGAACGCGCCGAAATATACCAGCCGCGCCGGGGGCGGAAATTCTCGCTCGACAAGCGCGTAGGAAGTGATGAGGGTTCCGAATGAATGTGCGATGATCGCGTGAAATGGTCCTTCCTGCTGCGCGATCAGATCCATGGTGGGTGCGATCTCCAGGAGGTTGGTCCCCTTCCCATCCGACGCGCCGTGAGCGGGCTGGTCGAACGCGACCACGCGATAACCAGCAAACAATAGCGGATCGACAAAACCCGTCATCTGCGCACGAGCCCCTCCCCAGCCATGCATCAGCAATACAGCGGGGCCACTGTTCCCCCAGGTGGTGACAGCCAGTTCGCCGCCATCGAATTGGATTCTATAACTGTTGCCCCAATCCATGATTTCCTGTTCCGTGGGTTTCACTTCATACTTGCCCGGGCTGAAGAAAGCACGATATACCTTTTTCAAAATGGCTTGCGACTCGCCGGTGGAAGTTAATGTGGACATATTATAGTCTCCTTTCGAAAATACTTACTACCTGGTAAGTTTTAATAATAAAAAAATTTATGCAGACGCAAGCAGGTCTTGTTTGTGCTGCTCTACGACCGCGTGGAACTTATCCGTTCCGAGCGCTCGAGCCATTTGCAGGGCGCCCTGCAGGCTGGAGAGGATCAGGGCTGCCTTACTGGCGGGATCGCCGCCGAAGTGAAATACGCCTGCTTCTCTTCCCTCCTGCAATGTGGCTTGCAGCCAGGCTAACAGTTCTCGGGTTAACGCCTGGGTCTGCTCTCGCAATGGGTCTGGTAGTGAGTTGAACTCGGTTTCGAGTGACCCCGCCAGGCAAACCTTGCCGTTATCTGCGCGGGTGTTGGTATAGATGCTGAAGAACCAATCGAGTTTTTCCTGAGGGGATAAATCTTTGATACGCGCATTTTTGATCCAGAGCTGGAAGCGGTCACGGTAACGCTGGATCACCGCGCATGCCAGTTCCTCCTTGGTCGGGAAGTGGTAGTGGACGGCTGCGTTCTTTACATCCAGTTCTTTTGCGATGTGAGCATAGCTAAACCCATTGAATCCTCTCTCCTGCAGAAAGGACTCAGCCAGATCCATAATCGCTCGTTTGGTATTTGTATTTCTGACCATATAGACAGATTTTACTTACTGGTTAGTAAGTTGTCAAGGATATGTGGGTGTGGCTCAAGCTAATAGCTCGACATCATCATAGTTTTAGATTAGTGTTTACAGGAAATTAAAACCTTAGATCCTTGGCTTTTGGGCAATAAAGAGTTTGGTGTCCAAACAGGGCAGCAGGAGGATGAAGCGGGACACTCCTGTTGCCTGCTTTGATGCAAATAGCTTTCGTTTGATGCTCGAAACTTTCCCTCTTCACTGTAAGCCTTCAATTCAATCTAGTTGTTATTTAAATCACAAAATTGACTTTTTAGCTGAAATACTTATATTGAA
>JAICQC010000034.1 GCA_025938055.1 Anaerolineales bacterium
CCATCACAGAGGAGGTGGTCGAAGCCGCCCGCAGTACGCTTGTCATTGGCGCCACATAGCGTTGAAGATTGCACGCCAGTTACCGCTGAAGATCACAGTATGAGCGGACAACGCATTGGCTATATTCGGGTTAGCACACTGGATCAACATACAGAGCGGCAACTGGATGGCCTCGAGCTGGACAAAATCTTCACCTACAAAGCATCCGCAAAGATACGAAACGGCCGCAGCTGGAATTGATGATGAGCTTTGTGCGCAGCGGCGATACAGTGATTGTCCACAGCATGGACCGGCTCGCCCGCAACCTTGATGACTTACGCCGAATTGTGCAACTCTTGACCGGCAA
The DNA here is from genome assembly GCA_025938055.1 of Anaerolineales bacterium. The sequence goes on from JAICQC010000034.1 coordinate 347, forward strand.
AGGCGTTCGGGATCGAATTCGTCAAAGAATACCTCACCTTCACGGGTGAAGACTCACCCATGGCCAAGCTGATGCTCTCTGTCATGGGGGCGATTCACGAATTCGATCGGGCACTCATCAAAGAGCGACAGCGTGAAGGGATCACCCTGGCCAAAAAACGAGGGGCTTTCAAGGGACGCAAGAAGTCGTTATCTCAAGCGGCAATCGCAGAACTCCGCAAACGGATCGCAGCCGGTATGAGTAAATCACTAGCTGCTCGTGAGTTTGGCATTAGTCGGGAAACGCTCTACAAGTATTTGAAAGAGGCTGAGAGTACTCCAGTGGCCTGACGGCCACATCCATTAAGCAGAAGGAAAGAGTAAAAATCAATTGGCTCCTGCACACGGGTGTCGCAAAAGCACCATTGTGCAACAACACATTATCGGTAAATGAGTTGAAGCCTTGTATTTTGGATTTGGATGATCACTCGAAAGAAGGCTAACCCCATACCTGATAGATAGGGCGTAGGCTATTTGGCAGGATATTTTCGCCAAGCCGTGCATTGATTTTATGATGCTTACGGTCACAGTCTCCCACGAGACCCTATTTGTCATGGTTGCGACCCTGCCACGCTAGGCGTCTACTTTGCCCCTGGTGACACAGATGTTGGTATAAGGCCTATCAGACATTAGGACAGCTCCCCCCGCATTGTGAAATATACCTTTTCGAGGCGTTATGCAGAAATCCCCAGGAAGAATTCCATTGATTTTGCTTGCGTTCACACCTTTCGAAGCCTGTCAAGAAAAAAACTTGATCATCGAGTATTCAGGATAGTTTGATATCCCATGGGCTTAATACTGACTTCGCCCAGAAAAGGGTTATCAAGCTCGATGATAACGACGAGGACCATCGCTATGACAGCTCCGCAGCAGGCATTCATGATCAATTGCGGAATGGGCTTTTCCGTGCCGAACAGAAACGTAAATCCCATTGTCACTAATGCTCCAAAAATCAGTGTCAGCCAGATGACCCTGGGAATGCTCTGCATGTTTTCTAAAAAGCGCTCTGCGCGGTACTTAGTCAGATCCCTCACATCGACCTGGAGCTGGCTCAATGCACGTTGTTCACCTTGATTTGCAGGGTTAATCTGCCAGACTGATCGTATCAGCGCTGTGAACGTCTCGTTGACGTACGGATTGGTCTTTCCTGCTCTCAACTGCGGAAACTCTTCCTTGAACACCGACTGTACATACGCGACGAAGAGGGTGCGCAACATGGTCGCGATCTCAGGTGATGGATAGTTCTCAATGTTGCTATAGATCGACAACGCGACGGCTTCCTCAAGCGCCATGTTCTTCTCAGCTTTCGAGAATTGCTCCCACACAATCAGCACCACAAAGGCCAGCAAGACCGCGTAGATGACTCCGAGTGTCGTGAAAATAAATCCCGCCACATCATGGTGCAGTTGCAGGATAGAGTGATGCACAAACCTGCGGACGACGATGATGCCGGCCACAGAGTAGACGATGATGGTCAGCCCCACCAGCAAGAATACCTGCCACGTCGGCATGGTCAGGAGATAATCAGACAGTGACATAGGTTCGGGCTCCGCCTATGCCCCACAGAGAGTGGACGCAGTGCTCTCTGTGGGACTCTTCAACATGGGCTCCAGGCGTCATGGCAATCGAGTAGGCTGGGGAGGGAGACTTCCGCAGTCTACGCCACCCTGATAGCGCCTTGAACCTCCAAAGAGACGAGGCACTGGCGCAGGACTTGCGATTGCGACATGAACTTCTAGGGTGATCTCATCGCAGAGGTCTATGCCCAACTACAGTCAGGCCAGTTCAAGAGCTTAGAGCGTGCATGGCGGAAGCGTAAACAGCGCTCAAGACATTCATTACGTATTGACTAGGTATTGACGAATGTGAGCTCCTCAGATAGCTCACTCTGCTCGAAGGCATCCTTGACCGCTCCGCTAGCCCCAATTACCGTTATCTTGAAATTGCCTCCCGCTTTTTGCTTAAAGAAGGCCAGATAGCGCATTGCCTCTGGGGCAATGGACTGGAGCTTACTTGCCGTTAGCTCTAGACTAGTGGCGCCATGAGCTTTTTCCAGCTCTTCCTTGAAGTATTTGAGCATACTGGGCTGCAATGCTCCGGTGAGTTCGATGCGAGCCATGCCATTGCTAATCTCCAGCAGATCGGCGTCGAAATCAACACTGGCAGGCACAATCCGCACCCGTACCTTCAGCTGAGGTTGATCCGTTGGCAGCGTTACGGTGAGCGCTTCTGGGTCGAATTGAGAGTAGCTGTGCTCATTGATCCAAACTTCATCTAGGCGCACACTCCCTGCTGGCAGAATATCAGGTGCAACTCGGAGCAAGTTGTCCTTGAGGGCACCGGGTTTTGGCTGGAAGAAAAAGTCCATCGGCTCCTTACGGATCAGCAGGTTCGTGTAAGTTGCCGCTAGGTAGCACAATTCGAAGGAGTGGTATCCAGACATGGAATGGCTGCCTTTGCCTCGTTCTGTGCCCAGAACATAGGGTTGTCCGTTCGCGAGGACGTTGAAATAGACACCACCGGACTCATTGTCCAGAAACCAGGTGTTGTAGAAGGCTGCCCCCTCACGGGCGTACCGTAGGAAGTCAGGGTTGCCATCCCCATAGACGCCTGCCATGATGTAGTAGGCTAAGATACCCTGCTCCTGCTGCCACCAGGCTTTGCGATCGTGCCACACGAAACGATGGAACTTTTCGCCCGGCGCTAAGACCCGCTCCACGACGTCATACCAGCCCCCCCGCTGGGTATCGCAGCCCGCACCAGGGATGAGGGTGCCGATCTTTTCGGCCAAGCTGCGGTACTCTGTTTTGGATTTAAGGGAAAACATACGGGTTAAGTTCCAGGCAATTTTCAGATTGTGGCCCACGACTGCCCGATTTTGCTGCCAACCCCAGGTCTGGTCGAAGGACCAATCATCATGAAACTTCTCCTGGACGAACGGGCTGTGGTCGTAGTCAGGGAAGTGGGCATGGATGGTGTCGAAGGTATATTCTAGAAAGTCCGCATGCTCCTGCTCGCCACTGGCCAGGTAAAGGTTGATCAAATACGCCGGGGCATGATCACCAACCGAGTTCCAGTTCTTGCGGGAGCGATTGTGGCCCAGTGATTCGCTGTGCGGATCCAGCGTGATGGGGTCAATGTGAGAGTAGTAGCCCCCCCGCTCACTGTGGTCTTTGAAGTAGCGGTTGAACAGGTTAATCGTCGCATCGATATCCGCCCGGATCAGGGGATCACCGGTAATGCGATAGGTCTGCGTCGGACCTGCCAGGGCGTAGATCTGTTCGTAACATGGGATGGCATCGTAGTCGTCTCCAAATTCCGAGGCGTAAATTTTTTGTTCACTGCCATCGTCTTTGATCTCGGTGGCGTGGTACCAGTAACAAATACCTTCGCTTTTATCTTGAAAACGCATGTGCTCCCGCAGGTACACGGTGCCCTTTTCTGCAGCCTGCAAGTAGCGCTCGTTGCCGGTAAGCAAGTAGGCTGAGGCAAAGCCGTACACCAGACGAGAGATGGTGTCGGTTTCCTGCCGACCACTCTTCTGTTTCTGGCCAGCAAGGGTCAGGCTGGTGCGGTAGCCGGCGTAATCGATCTCACTTCCGCCAAACTCAGCCTCCAGGTAGAAATCCGCGAGTTGTTTGATTTGTTGAATCCACCAATCTTGCTCTTCAAAGCGGTACGCTCCGACCTGCCGTCCCAGGAAGACAATGTGCTTGGCCTCAAACTGCCAACCTTCCTCGCTGCCATCCGGGTAGAAGACGCCATAAACGAATAGAAACCGACCCGACTCCCACATGCCCGGCAGCTGCCCCGTGGCATCGTGGTAGGCCTCCCCCAGGTTGCGCACTAACTCCGCATAGAGTGTGGGGGTGAGTTTAACGGTGTACTCCCGCCTATCGGAGGTCTGCAGAACAAAGCATCCAGCGGCAGCGTCGAAGGCAATCACATAACCAGCGATCAGATCGGAAAACGGGAAATTAATGAGGTTTTGCATAGGTCTTCACTCCACCAGTGAAAAACAAAATGGCAAGGTTGCTCACAAGGTGCTCAGAGGGGCTTCGAATCCAGGATCACGACACTGCGGGCCGTGACGGTATAGACATCGCCATGCATGGGCACCTCCTGTCCCAGTGCGACAACGTCTTCCGGGGAAGGCAGGGCAGTGTCTACGGAGCGGTACCAGCCATAGCCAGGGAGGGAGGGGAGTTGAAACTCCAAGCTCTCCCAGTACATGTTCATCATCACATGTATATCGGGATCCCCACCAAAGCCCGCCAGAGTGAAGGCGAGAGCTCGGGCCTCGGGATCTTGCCAACCCGGCGCGTTGAGCTGTGTACCATGCCAGGTGATGTCCGGCAGACCCCGCTCGTTGATGGCACCGGTAAAGAAACGGGGACGGACGAGTTCTTTGAAATGCCGGCGGCGGGCGAGCAGCATCTGCCAGAAGCGCAGGAGATCGGCGTTTTTGCGGGGCAGGTCCCAGTCAAACCAGCTGATCTCGTTATCCTGACAGTAAGCGTTATTGTTGCCCTGCTGGCTGCGACCCACCTCATCTCCCATGACCAACATGGGGACTCCCTGAGAAATCAGCAGGAGCGTCGCAAAGTTTTTGATCTGACGCTGCCGCAGGTCTTGTACCCGGCGGTCATCGGTGTCTCCCTCGACCCCACAGTTCCAGCTCAGGTTATCATTAACGCCATCCTGATTGTTTTCACCGTTGGCCTCGTTGTGTTTGTTGTTATAGGAGACTAAATCATAGAGGGTAAAGCCATCATGAGCGGTGATAAAATTCACGCTGTTGATCGGCAAGTGTCCCCGAAACTGGTAGAGATCAGCACTGCCGGCTAGGCGTGAAGCCACGGCACTCACGACCCCCGGGTCACCTTTGACGAACCGCCGTATATCGTCTCGATAGCGCCCATTCCACTCCGCCCAACGGTAGCCCGGAAAGTAACCGATCTGGTAGAGCCCGGCGGCATCCCAGGCTTCGGCGATGACTTTCGTATCCGCCAGCGTCTCATCCAGCTCGATAGCCCAGAGCACCGGAGGATGCTCCAGGGGGCGACCGTCCTCACCCCGCGAGAGGACTGATCCCTCGTCGAAGCGAAATCCATCTACGTGCATCTCCTGCACCCAGTAGCGCAGGCAATCGAGAATGAATTTCTCCCCAATGGGATGGTTGCAATTGAAGGTATTACCACAGCCCGTATAGTCGTAATAGTATTGATTATCACCAGACACCAGGTAGTAGTAAATGCGGTTATCGAAGCCCTTGAAACAAAAGGTGGGGCCCTGGTGATTACCCTCATCCGTATGGTTGAAAACTACGTCCAGGATCACCTCGATCCCGGCGCGGTGCAACGCCTTGACCATATCGCGGAACTCCCGCACATGGGTTCCGGCCTGGGGATGCACACAGTAACTGGAATGGGGAGCAAAATAGCTCATGGTGCTATAGCCCCAGTAATTGCGTAGGGGCTGACCCGCCACCGTCCGCAGCACCTCCACATCATCAAACTCAAAGATCGGCAGTAATTCCACGGCCGTGATCCCCAGCTCCTGCAAGTAGGGGATCTTGTCGATCACCCCGGCAAAGGTGCCTGGATGTTGCACCCCGGAAGTGGGAGATTGGGTGAATCCACGCACATGCAGCTCGTAGATGACCGTCTCGTTCATAGGACGACCGATGGGGCGATCCCCCTCCCAGTCGTAATCCTCGACATCGATCACGACACAGCGTATCGAACTGTCCAGGCTATCTCCCGGGACACAAGCCGGGCCGCGCTTCCAGAGGGTTTTATTGTTCCCCTTAGAGTAGAGATCGATCAGCACTTTGTTGCGATCAAAGCGATGACCCTCCCCAGGGTTGTAGGGACCCTCCACTCGGTAGGCATAGTGCATACCCGGTTGCAGACCTTCCAGGAAAACGTGCCAGAAATGAAAGGTCTTGTGGAGGGTAGGATCGAGGCGAATGATCTGGAATGGTTTTGGATCATCGTGGTCATCGAAAAGGAGCAACTCGACCCCAGTTGCCCCTTCAGAGAACAGCGAGAAATTGACTCCCTCCGGGTAGACAGTTGCCCCTAAAGGATGGGCCACTCCTTGAGATACAGGGTAGCTCTTGACAGGAGCTGCAACAGCTAGAGTCATGATCGTATCCTTGCTAAAGCCACAGCGGCGAGGAGAACAGAAGACTTTATCGCCCAGAGAGGATCTCGATGATTTTGCTGGCAAAAAAATGAGCATGCCCGCCTGTTCTACCCGTTACGAGATCTCCATCCACCACCACATCTTCGTTCTGGTAGATCGCTCCGTAGGCGGTGACGTCTCCGTGCAGGTTGTTGTGGCAGGTTACCGAGCGACCCTTGACCAACTCGGGTGCGGGAGCTACCAACCACATGCCATGGCAGATAATCCCCTTGAGGATGCTTTTTTCGGCAAAGGCCCGCTTGAGAAATGCCGTTGCTGGGGGCAGCTGCATGACATCCTCGGTGTAGCGTAACCGATCGGACACCATGGCGGAGGGCACGATGATCGCGGCAAAACTCCTGAGCGTTTCATCAGTCATGCCCTCAAAAGACTCGTTGCACTCAAAGGGAGCATGATACTCATGTCCCTTGAACGTGAGTGAAGATTGGCCCCAGAGGCGAGTCATAAAGTGGAGTTCTGCCCCTTCTTCTGGAAAACGATAATGGTAGTACCAGATCTCATGTTCGTAGAAGTCACTCTCGATCAAAATTCCGATCTTTTTGCCTGTGAGTTTCATGATGCCTGCTTCCCTTGTATACACTTATGTCTTTGGCTGAAACGTCTCGGCAAATTGCAGGATGTTGCCTTCGTTATCCCGAATAAAAAACTCTTTGAATCCAATGTCCTCAACGACGATTAGATCCCAGGCAATCTGAATGTCCGGACGACTTTTCACTCGTTCCACAACCTGCTCAATGTTATGCACCTTGAAGCGAATCTGGCTTACTCCCTGAATGGTTGTGTGCTGAGGGGGATTGGGTCGATCTATCGCCTGCCACTTTTGGTCCTCGATGAGCTCGATGACGACGCCGTTGACTTCCAAAAACATGATACGCGTGCCATACTCCGGGAACTCTCTTCTGAGAATCTCTTGAAAGCCAAGATTGTCTCGATACCATCGCGCTGTGGCCTCCAGATCTTTAACGGCCAGAGAGACTTCAACATTCGTTACTGCAGTGATGAGAGTTGGCGTCTGGTCGCTCATGGCTTTTCCTTCTCAAAGCGTTGTGTAGTTGAGGAACCCGTGGATGCAGACTGCCCTTGTAACTGCATCAGCTTGACAATCTCCGATGCCGCTCCACACACTTCGATGGCAACATCGATGGGTAATTTACCATCATGACCACGCAGATCTAGCCGTGCTCCGGCCTTGACGAGGATCTCCGCACACTCCGTGAACCCATGCCAAAGGGCGTCGTGGAGAGGGGTATAACCGTTGATCGGTCCCTGTGCATCCAGAGCAATGTCAGGATGCTCCACCAGCATCTTGAGGATCTCAGAATTACCGTTGTAAGTCGCTTTGTGAATAGGCGAGCCCTTGAACACCCAATCCTCGACCCGCACGTGCGCTCCGGCCTGTAACAGTGCCCGCACAATGTCGGTATGACCATCACGGGCGGCCACGAGAAGAGGCGTGTGGCCATCCAGAAAGGAGTTCATATGCGGATAAACCGTGTTGACATCGGCTCCCTGGGCAATCAACTGCCGCACCGCGTCCAGGTCACCCTGATTGGTCGCCGCCATGATCGTTTGCCGCGTGATCTCTGCCTGATTATGCGCTTTGCCCTGGTCAATGATCTCCTTGATCACTTCGAACTTGTGCTTCTCCTCTCCTTGATTGGCATTCAACTCAAAGTTAATGTGATCTTCGAGTTTGAAGCCGTAGTGCGTGTCGAAGTAGAGATTCTGCCCCTGCTCCACCAGCAACTTGACCAACTCCGGCCATTTATACCAGAGGGCATCCATGATCGGCGTGTGTCCCATGGTGGGCGTAACCGCATCAATAAAGGCCCCGTGTGCTAACAACATCCTGGCGATGTCCAGGTTACCCCCCTGGCAAGCTTTGTGCAGGGCCGTAGCCCCGGTTTTAGCGTCTATAGTAAAGACATCAGCGCCATGCTCGAGCAGCACCTGTACCAGAGGCGCATTGGCCTGACAAGCTGCCATCATCAAGACGGTTAAGCCGGTTTTGGGATCGCGCATGTTGGGATCAGCCCGGAATTTGAGGAGCTGCTTGACCAATTCAACATCATTATGTTGTACAGCCGTAATCATCCTCTCGGGTAAATTGCCTTGAAAGGCGGCGATAATCGGTGAAGGATCACAGTACGATTTCCATTTCGCGATTTTGCCGTCACGTATTTCCATCCAACTGGCGAACAGAATGTCAAAATCCAATCCAGTCGCTAATACCGTCGATATGTCATGTACCGTGCCGACAGCCATGTTGCCTTCCACCACCAGATCGACTGGCTTGAAGACCTTGACCTCAACGACACCATTGCGGGTGGAAAATTGCTGGAGCACCTCCGGGATGCCATGGGCCGTACCAATCCAGGGAATGATGTCGCTGACTCCGGGTATCTTGGGCAGGTTCACCCATTCGATGTCCTCTGCTAGACACGCCAGAGCGGTTGCCATATCCCCTTGATCCAGGGCCTCAAACCATGTCTCAGCAACGTTCCGGGTTGCATTCTGGCTCATGATTGTCTCTCCAACGAGATGTGAGGAAAGTGAGTTCAAGAGAATTGACGTACGTCCTCAGCAACGATGTGCTCTAAACACCGCTCAGCAATGGCCGCGATCGTCAGCGCTGGGTTGACACAGGTACTGGAGCCAGGGAGCAGCGCCCCATCAACTACGTAGAGATGGGCATAGCCCTGCACTCGTCCGCTGTCGTCACACACTTGACCCATACAGGCTCCCCCCAGTTGATGTCCCGTGATCTGGGCCGAGATGGGCGAGATTATCCCTCCATTGACCTGACTCATGCGCTGCACGAGATGGTAGGCGGCTTCTTTGGCCTTCTCGTCGGTCTCGTAGTGCAACTCAATCGCGTTGGTGGCGGCGTTGTAGGTGAGCGATCCCCGGTGGGGGGTCATGCTGAAAATAAATGTACCCATTGCGTTAAGGGCGGGATAGTCTGTTTCAAATCTAGGCAAGGGAGCCCGCATCATGACACAGGGATATACCGGGTTTTCGTAGTTCATGATCACGATGGCTCCCGGTCCCCCCAGGTGGGGATTGGTTTTTTCCGACAGCTGCGAGCGGATCACGAAGGTATCGCCGTCGTTCCCCACATTGTGCCCGACAAACTCATTCAGGTGGGGCAGATCCCCTTGGGCTTTGGCCCGTAACAGTAACTCCGTGGTGCCGATCGTGCCGGCCGCTAGGAAGAGATACTGGCAGGTGAAGGTGTCCTGGCGCCAGGTTTCCCCCTGTTCGTTAATCAGATCCACGCTGACCTCATACCCGCCCTGTGGCTGGGCCGCCACCCGCCTTACCCAGTGCAGCGGTCGGATCTCGATATGGCCGGTTTCTTCAGCTTGCTTGAGATAGTTCTGATCCAGTGTTTGCTTGGCTCCACTGTTTTGCCCAAACCAGAACTCCGCCCCGATGGTCGAGGCGACTCTTTTCCCGGCCATTTCCTCGCGGACAATGTCCCAATCAATCCCCATCAGGAATTTGGTCATGCCATCCTTCAGTCCGTTGGTGGTAGAAGCGCACATGGGGAACCCTGCTTTCAGCGCTTGTTGCTCAAGGACTCTCAGTCCTAGGTAATACTCGCTATGCAAAATGTCCTCCGGGATCAAGGAGGACCCGATCACGGCATGGACCCGTGGAAAATATACTTGGTCCATCTCGTCATATACAATGGTGGGAAATACCTGTGCCCAGAGTTCTTGCGGGGGCTGGATCAAAATGCCTCCGTAAGCATGGGAGCCTCCTCCCACGCCACAGCCCACTAGGAACTTGTACTCACCGTGTTCGATGATCTCCAGGACGCCGGTATATTTCTCGATCGGGATCCCTTCATACGCCGGAGTTTTCGACACCTCGTTGAGCCATTCCGCCCGCTTATCCAGGTGGCGAAATGTCGCAAAGGTGCTGTCGGTTGTGGGATCGGTAATGGTCCAGCGGCGACCCCGCTCCAGCATCAGTGTGTTGAGCCCGGCTTGCCCCAATCGCAGGGCGGCCACGGCCCCGCCAAATCCACTGCCAATCACAATTGCCTGTGCGTCCATACCGTTTTTTCCTGCTTAGGGGCGAGGTTCAGGACCTATGATCCAGTGTTCTTGGGCGACAAAGGTGTAGGCATATTTCATCTCGATGAAGTTGGGGAGATCTTGCGCTGATGCCGCGTTTGCCGGAGATTGCAGAGCGGTTTCCAGGGCTGTGATACTGTCAAACCAGAGGATCGAGACACAATCGAGCAGCGCCTCGCCGATGGCATAAAAGCCGTCCCGCACATGGCACTGGTAGTAGCGGCGCAGTCCCGGCAGCTGCAGATCCAGAGGGGCATGTACCTGCAGGCTGTAATTGCGAAAGGTTTGCAGCGGCATGCCTTCTTTGCGCTTCACCATGGCGAAGAGCTTAATCAGGGACTCATCGCGGCTGGGAGGCGGTCCCTCCAACAACACATGAGTAGTGGTATCGAGCACCACCGTACGCCAGAATGCCGCCCACGTCGGTTCATCTAAGCGTGCGCCCTGCAAAAACTCTTTGCTTTGCAGAGAGGCCAACTGTTCCTCTTCATTGTTCAGCCAGATCTCCGCTACACCGCTAAAGCGCGGATCCTCCGGCTCCGGACCGTAAGGAATGCGCATGTCGATCAGATATTTCTTGATCTGCGAGATCGGGCTGGCGTACTTCACTGCATGGACATTTACCCAGTAATCCTGAAAGTCTTTCTCGCTCATGCCCGGTTTGGGATGGGCAAAAATCATCTGGTGGATCATAGACAATCTCCTCGTCTAGAACTATGGAGTCACGCAGCGGGACTGTAGGGATCCAGGATCAAAGTGCGGTGGAAGAATCGCCAACGGTTCTCGTATTGCATCAGGCGATCCTGGTATACACCGGTGCGTATAATCGTCGCCGGGTTGGTTTGGATGTTCATCGCTATGATGTAGCAACCGGAGCGCGCTCCCCCTGCGTCTCCTGCCATCCACAAGTTATTGACCCAGTGGCGCGTGGTCTCAACATCGGGAAAGGAGTGGTAGGCTTGCAGGAGTGCCTCTGCGCCAGACACTGCAAGCAACCTCTCGCCGCTAGATTGCAGGATGGCAAAGGTGCCGTTGGGAGTGAAGGTCTTGACCCAGTTCTCGCCCGGCTCCCCACCCTCCAGAGTGTGTAGTCCATCCAGGGCGTAGAAATAGCAGGCGCTGAGAGCCTGAATTTCCAGTTGGTCTGCCGTCGTCAGTGCTGCCATGCTGTCTCTCCCTGCGATGATTGCGATGTGCCGGGCTGTGCCAGGGTGGAGCGCCGTACCTCACTGGCCACAGCGCACACCGATGAGATCCGGATGACAGTCGCCCTCGATGACTAAATCGATCAGGAACGGACCTGGGTGAGCCGCAGCCCGCGCGATGGCTGGTTTGATCTGCTCTGGATGCTCCACCCGACACCCCTCCATCCCCATAGATTGGGCCATTTGGTCGAAGCGAAGGGTAGGTTTGGACAGATCAAAGCTCAGGGGAAAATCATGCCGGAGGATGCCGCGTTCATTCCAGTAGGCTTGGATATTTGACTGCAGCAGGCGATAGGAACCGTTATTGCAGATGACGAACTTAGCATCAATGCCGTGACGAGCCGCACTCCACAGCGCTTGAATAGTATACATGGCCCCGCCATCGCCGGTGAATCCCCATACGGGACGTTGCGGATTGGCCAGCTTCACGCCGAGCGCTCCAGGGATCCCGACTCCCAGTGACCCGCCCCGGGTCAGGAAGTAGTCTCCTGCGTGTCGAAAGGAGCGATAACGACTGATAGGGGGAGAGTTCGTCAAGGCTTCATCAAAGATGATGGCATCCTCTGGCAGCAGACCCGCCAGTTCCTCCATGAAGGGGGCAAAGTGGAGCGGCACGGCTCCCCGTAGAGTTTGATCCTGCTGCCGTTGCTGCCGCAACTGCTCCTGTTTGGCTGCCCCGATGCTCTGGGCTCTGGCAGCAGCAGCGTGCTTTTGTTCCAGAGTCATGCACTCTTCCAGAAGCTGAGCCAGGCGCGCCAGCGTCAGTTTGGGATCGCTGACTAGCCCCAGATCGACCGGGTGGTTTTTGCCGATTTCGTAGGCATTGAGATCGATATGCACTACCCTGGAGCCGGGGGAAAAGATAGATCCTAATTCCGGAAAGACCTCCGGCAGTACATAGGTGCCGCAAATTAAATTGACGTCGCCCTTCGAGGTCGTCGGCAGGCTCTGGTAGCCGAACATATGGCCAGTAGAACCCTGGTAGAGGGGATGATTCAGATCCATGTTCACCTCGCCGGCATCGGCACTCCAGACCTCGGCCCCCAACATCTCCGCCACCCGCGCTAGCTCGACTTGCGCTCCCGAGAAGGCCACCCCATCCCCGACATAGATCATGGGCTTGTGACCTGCCACCAGGATCGCGGCGGTCTCCTGGAGCAACGCTTCCTCTGGCACCACCCGTGTGGAGGGGATCGTGGTGGGTATCACCTGCTCCGACAGCGGAGAATCCAGTATATCTTGCGGCAGGCAGACGTAGACCGGCCCCATCGGTGGGGTGCCGGCGATTTTGATGGCCCGCCGCAATAGCCGCAGTAAGGAATGGGGATCTTGGACCATCGTAGCCCACTTGGTGACGGGCTCAGCCATCGCCACCAAGTCTCCCGCCATCTGGGCGTCCATCGCCGCATACTTCACCCCAGCATCTCCGCCAATCACGACCAGAGGCGCATGCCCCCGTTTGGCCTGGTACAAGGCCCCAATCGCATTCCCTAAGCCCGGCGTGCTGTGGATCTGCACCAGGGTCGGCTTCTTGGTGGCACGCGCATACCCGTCCGCCACCATGACGGCCACTGTTTCCTGCAAGGTGAGAATGTAGCGCATCTCGGGATACTCGGCGAGAGCATCTAGGAACCCCTGCTCCACCGTTCCAGGATTACCAAAAATGAACTGCATCCCGTCAGCGAGAAACTGCTCGAGCATGGCAAAGCGTCCGGTTTTGACTGCCATAATTCCTCCTCACGTGCGGCGCGGGATATCCGTTACCAGCCGTAGCGTCTCAGGCCTTGCTCCAGGACTTTGATCATCAATTCGCCCACCAGAGTTGAGTCCTGGGTGGAACGTCCGGTGAGAAATGGGTAATCCAGGATGGTGGACAACCGGTGGCCAACACCTCCGTGATATTGGCCTTCTGGCCCAACGGCATCACGCAAAATGGACTCCAAGGGATAGAAAGGCGGACCAAAATTGGCCGAGATATTCATGGGCTGCCCATTGAAATCATACATTTGCGCAAACCCGGTGCCATCTTTGTAGTCGTATTCACGTGCATGACCCGTAACGTGCTTGCCCCAAATGATGCTCTTACGATCGGTCCAATCGCGGGCGAATGCCAGCGCCGTCACGCAGTAGCACTCGGCAGCAATCAACTTCCCCTGCGCTAAAAAGCCCAGAATCACATCATGCACGCGCTCGTTATTCACCATGTCTACCATGGGCCCGCTGCCACCCGGCAGGAGCAGGGCATCATAAAGCTCGAGAGCTTTCCAACAGGCGTTGCGCTTATCATAGTAAGCCCATAGCTCATGCCCAAAGTTAGGACTGTTGAAATAGGGCATGGTCGGGAACCACTGGCTCAAATTGATAGGCGTGTTGAGCAGATCAGACGCGTGAATTTCACGGGTGCGGCGCGCAAAATGGGCATCGGTCACATGGACGCCCAAGGGCGGATCCACGAAGGTTTCATCCATGCTGGGAGGCAGAGCTGGAGGCTTGCGGCCAAAAGCCGTCGCAAAGTCGAGGCTGTATCCTGCTGCGGTTAAGACATCATAGGGACCAACCAATTCTTCTCCCCAGTAGCCCCATTCTGAGAGTATGACCAAAATCTTTTTATTCACAAACCTGTCTCCCTCGACATGCGTTTCGCGCCCTATGCTGCAAGAGAGCCTATGCAGGCCCCTCACAATTTGCAGTCTGCTCTGAGGTGCAGGCCCAAACCCCACACTCGTGTCACCAGGCGTGAGACATACTCGTTCTTCCCAAACAACTCCTTCTCAGCGCAGGGTCGCTTTGCCCAGTCGGAAAGCATCTGGGCTGGACCACTATCATGCCTGCAATCTTTTAAACATAAGTCCTCCTTTCTTGTGGAACTGGTAGCGAGAATAGACCGAAGTAGATTATATTTCAGCCACTTATCTTGGCCCGATACTAACGTCATGTTTGCCTGTATCGAATACGGCTTGGCCGCCTGGAACCTATGAAAAACATGTGCTAATGCGGGCTTACTCGCTATGAGTTCGTGAATAAACCGGGATGTAAACTACGACTGCATGGTCGATAAAGTTGTCAATGCTATGCGAACGGCCGGCTGATCACCTGGGGTATCTTCAGTGTTCCCACAAGAAGCGTACCCATCCCTAATGACTATCAGCTGCGCTAAGCAATAGCGGATCAGACGTCAGAGTATAACCAAGCAGTAACAAGCGTTTATGCGGTTCGTGAGAGCAGAAAGCATCCTACGCCTGGTGCCAGAACACTGTCAAGCGAACTATTTGCCTAAACTTACGCGATGCGCAACTTTTTTCATGATCGGGTTTTTTGCATAAGCTCCAATAAAGTATATTTCGGCGGGGGTTTTGTCAACTTGTTGAGGCTGATCTTGTCACTGGACAACAGAAGGCGCATCTGGGGCTCGATGTCCACCGATCCGGCCCTTAGGCCGTCTGCTTCGTACCCGTAATCTCGGCCCAACTCTCGAATCGATTCCGCATCTCGTCGCGATACTCGGATGCTGATAGGAAATGCCGCCGCGGGCGAAAATGTTGAAAGATCGGACCAAATGCCGACAGGAATCGCTGCGCATGACTGGCTGATTTGAACCCTTGCATGCGACGCTCGCGCTGGCGCATCGGTCGATGCGAGTTCTCACAGCGGTTGTTGAGATAGCGACTCTGGCGGTGCTCCACGCCCGGCAAAATCTCGCGTTTGGCCGCCCCATAGCTCTTTAATTTGTCGGTGATCACCACCCGTGGCACGTACTGCAACCCTTTGAGCAACTTACGGAAGAACTTCTTGGCGGCTTTCTTACTCCGCCGGCTCTGCACGAGAATATCGAGCACGTTGTCGTCCTGATCCACTGCCCGCCACAGGTAATGCCGCTTACCATTTTCAGCCAACGGCCGACGCCGCGCGGCGATGGGATCAAGTCTATCAGTCTCTCCTGCAATGGAGCCAGCCAACCGAGTCGACCCCCACTGCCAGTCCGCCCACCCCGTTTCATCCCTCAACGGAGGTAACCGATGACAAGTGCCATCTATGTCCGTGTATCAACCGACCGTCAAGCTCAGGCCCAAACCATTGAGCAACAAATCGAGCGACTCCAAGCCCATCTCAAAGACGAAGGCGAGTCGCTATGCACCGAGTTGATCTTCCGTGATGATGGCTATAGTGGGGCCAAACCCCGCCATAGGATCCTTTACGTGGGTGAGGAATTAAGCTGACTGGACTTTCCGAGGGATATAAACCTGAGTTTCGCCAGGATCATTCTGATGTCTTAAAAAGGTGCGATAAATCAAATTGTTATAAGATATTTAGTGTATGTCTAAATAAAAATCATGGAAGCACCATTAAAAATGTGATATAAGTACGTTTATGTCCTCCCACCACGAAAGACAGGTATGGCAGAACGTATTTATCCACGAACGGTCAACGGAAAAACGTATTATTATCTCCAAAGAAGCTGGAGAGAAAAACTCGATCCGCATACCACAGGTAAAACCAGAGGATCCGGTAAGAGTCGCGTGCGAACCGAAAAAATCTATTTAGGAAGCGCGGCCTCCATTCTCAAAAAATTGCAGGAAAATCCCCGCCAAGTTCTGGAGGCCAGACATCGTTCCTTTGGTTTTATAGCGGCGATTTATCAAACCGCTCTTGAAATTGGGTTAGTGGATCTCCTCCGAGATCATTTCCCAGGCACCTGTTACGGAGTCGCCAATTGGCTCTATTTTTTGTTGCCGATGATCAATCGCCTAGAATCGGCGACCAGTAAAGAGAAAATGGGAAGTTGGTCGGCTTCAACGGTATTGCCCACATTATTAAGATTTGACCCCAATCAACTCGATAGCAATAGTTTTTGGTATGCGACAGATAAATTTGTCAGTGAGAATGAACTCAGAGGGCGACGTCAAGAGAATCCGAATTTAGAGGAGGATCTTTTTGTAGGGATCGAAGATCAACTCTTTAATCAGATCGAAGAAAAATTAGCCACAACTCTGCAACAACAATTTGGCCTGTCCTGGGATATTATCCTCTATGATACGACAAACTTCTTTACTTATTTTGAAGAACCTTTACGTTCTCATTTGGCCCGTAATGGTCATAATAAAGCCTATCATCATCATTTAAAGCAAGTTGGATTAGCCATTTGCGTTGAAAAAGAATGGGGAATCCCCCTTTTTCATCGTGTTTATCGTGGCAATAGTCACGCTTCTAAAACATTCCCGCAAGTCATTCAAGACTTGATGGAACAAATCAAAGCCAATTTGGGAGAAATCGACAATCTGGTTTTGGTCCTTGATAAAGGCAATAATTCAGAAGACAATTTTGCACTCCTTAAAGATCAAATTCAGTGGGTCGGCAGTTTAGTTCCTTCTCACTACCCCACCTTGATGGACCTTTCTCTTGCCTCCTATCACGGCCATTTTAAAGAGTGGGCCTATTATACCTGCCAGAAGCAAGTCATGAATATTGATTGTAAACTGGTGCTGACCTACTATGAACCGTTGGCAAACAAACAACGACACACCCTAGAAAATGGAGTGGAAAAACTCAAGCAGAGATTGTTAGAGAAATGGCGCCAATATAAACGAACTCCCAAAAAGGTTCCTGCTGGTCTCTTGAGTATGATTGAGAAAGATCGTTATGGAAAATATCTTAAACTTGAATACCAAAATGGAGCATTACTTTTTTCATATACGGATCGTTATAGGCAGCAAGAACCCTATTTTGGGAAAAATCTATTATTTACGGATCAAACGAATGCTTCAGCAGAGTGGATCATTGAGCAATACCACTCCAAAGATAAACTTGAGGATGGTTTCAAACTCCTCAAAGACCCTGGACTGATTCGATGGCAACCCATGAGGCATTGGACCGATACCAAAATTCGAGCTTTTGCGTTTTGTGCGGTGATGAGTTTAGTTCTGATACGAGTGATGGAACTCAAAGCGGCAAAAGCCGGATTGCAAATGAGTCCAACCGTTTTGAAAGAAGAACTCACCGACTTAAGGGAGATTACTCTGATTTATGATGACAAAACGGCACAATGCTTGATTTCTCGACGCAGTTCGGTTCAGCAAAAGCTTTGGAACCTGTTTCAACTTGGTATTTGGGAAAAGCACTTGTCCATACACTAACTTAAAATAATCTTTTTAACTTTCAACGACTTATAGTCACAAATTTTATTCTGTACGAAACTCAGGGTTAAGTTCGTTGATTCGGCACGGAATCGGGTTTTGATTCAAACCCCACGCTCTCGCCAGATGCATGTGCTGACCAGCGGTCAGCTGGTCTGGCAAGAGTCGAGCAGCTTTCTTCGTGCGGCTGCAGATGTCCCCGGCACCGATCTGATCGCGCTGGCCGACGCGACGACATTAAATAACAATGACGATGTGATCC
>JAICQC010000180.1 GCA_025938055.1 Anaerolineales bacterium
GATTATACAGTAGGTCCTTGCTGAGCGAGTGCAGTCGCAGCGCACTTTTACGAAGAGATTTCTCTACTGCCCGCGCTTCGACTACGGAGTTCGACGAACACTCACTTCTCCGCTCAGCGCGAGGTTTTCGTATTAATCAGGAAAGAAGATGCCATGAAAGAAAATCCAAAGGATCGTGATCCTGCGCAGGTCAAGCCGCGCCCCCTCTGGAAATCGTTTGCAGCCGCGGCGGCAATTCTCGCCGTGATACAAGCATGCTTAACAATCGAAGGCAGGGGGATCGAGGGCTTTATCCTCTGGGTGCTGATTCTCTTTGCCGGGTACTGGCTTTTGTTCACGTTTCTTGCCTGGTTGTGGCGGAGGTACAGGGATCGCACCTGATCCATTATTACAGGAAAGATATATTTCGCAGCCCTATTGTTTCTTAGGGCGCCTGAAACGGTGAGGAATCTCTGGATGATAGGCACGCCATAAGGGGTTAGGAGCGAGAGGATTATCAACCAGCTCCCAGCCTTTGCGGAATAAGTGATTCACGGCGTCAAAAAGAGTTGGACCTTGTTGCCAATTCGGTATTTCTTTCCTATTTACGTATCGTGGACGCCCGTTCTCACACACTATATGCAGGTAATCCCATTTTTGCACAGGCTACTCCTTTTTTGATATAAAGATTGTACAACAAAATAATCTAGCGGAATCGCTGGATTATTTTTATCGATAGCGAAGCCTGTCAACCCGCTCTAAGAACTTCGTTCATGATTTGAACGAAGTTCTTAATTTTTATACAGTGTTTGGATATTGAATTTACAAACGCAAATCGCTATAATGAAATCAGCCCACAATTCCTTCATCGCCGAATATTTCTTCGAAATATCTTTCAAATCGATGGTGAATATCTTGTCTCCAAGCTCTGCCACCAGTACGAAGAAAAAAACCTCTCGCGTGATGGCTCCGATTCTTGTGAATTCTGCCGAGGTGGAGATTATGCGCGCCTTGCGCCGGCAGGGACGGATTTCACGCACTGAAATCTCACATATCACAGGCTGGTCGAAAGCAAAAGCTTCACAAGAGATCCGCAGTCTGGTGGAAAAAGGGTATCTGGTGGAGGTTGGTGAGGGGGCATCGCAGGGTGGGCGCAAGCCGCGCCTTTTGCGGATCAACAACCAGCTTGGGTACATTGCGGGGATTGATGTCGGAGCCACAAGTCTGGACATTGCATTGGCAGATGTAACGGGTTCAATCCTGCAGCGCTGTTCAGAACCAACAGATGTTAAGTTAAGCCCTGAGACGGTGTTTGGCCGTTGCACCGAATTGTTGCTTGAATTACTTCAGGCACAGGGCGCGACCCCCGATCAGATTCTCGGCATCGGCGTGGGCGTTCCAGGTCCGGTCGATTTTGCCCGCGGTGTTCTCATAGCGCCTCCATTAATGCCCGAATGGGAGAATTTTCCCATTCGCGATTTTTTTAAGAAGACCTTTGTGTCGGCGTTCGTGGTTGTGGATAACGATGTCAACATCATGGCACTCGGGGAACAGCGCGCTGGCGACGGGTCTGGCGTCGATCACTTTATCTTTGTCAAAATTGGCACGGGAATCGGCGCGGGCATCATCTCTAATGGGAAGATTCACCGAGGCAGTGACGGTTCCGCCGGAGATATCGGTCACATCTGCGTTGATAAGAAGGGTCCCCTGTGTGCCTGTGGGAATACTGGCTGCCTTGAGGCAATGGCAGCAGGACCGGCCATCGCCTCGAAAGCTAAGGAGGCTGCCCGCAATGGGAACAGTCCGATTCTGAGTCAGATGCAAAAAAATAACAGTGGATTAATCCGACCGGAGGATGTTAACACAGCATGCCGGGAGGGAGATCAGGCAGCGCTCGATATCATTCGCGACAGCGGGCAGATGATCGGAGAGGTGCTGGCAAGCCTGGTCAATTTCTTCAACCCGAGTCACATTTTTATCGGCGGGGGGATCGCAAACTTTGGCAATCACCTGCTGGTGGCGCTCCGCAGAGCGGTTTTGCATCGCTCGCTTCCATTGGCAACCACGCATCTATCGATCAAGTTTTCACGGACCGCTTCGAATGCCGGTGTTATCGGCGCGATCTCCCTGGCACTGGACTATCTCTTTGCGATTGAGGACAATCTTCATCTCATGGTTTGAGGCGAAAGGAGGTGAGTCAAGGCAAATCACTTTTGGTCACAAAATCGGAAACTCTACTTAAAATCTAGGAGAAGATGAACATGTCTACGAAAAGCAAGAAGCTTGTTTTGTTGGTGACGGTATTGATTACCATTGCCTCCCTGATCGCTGCCTGCGGCGCGCCGCCCACCGAAGCGCCTGTCGCAACCGAACCGCCCGCCACGGAAGCACCGGCGACCGAAATGCCAGCTACTGAGATGCCGGCAACCGAAGCACCGACGGAAGCTCCCGGTGCCACGGAAGCTCCCGCGGGTGGTGAGGGACCCTTCACGATTGGTGTTTCCAATCCCTTCATCAGCAGTGAATACCGCACGCAGATGATCGCTGAGCTCATCGAAGTCAACCAGGAATACATGGATCAGGGTCTCACTACCGAGCTTGTCATCGAGAGTGCCGATACCGATGTGGCGGGTCAGATCCAGCAGCTGCAGAACCTGATCGCGCAGGATGTGGATGCGATCCTCGTCAACCCCGGTGACGTCAGCGGCTTGAATGCCACCCTGCAGGAAGCCCTTGATGCGGGCATCATTGTGATCTCCGTGGATCAGGAACTCGACCTGCCCGGCGTATATAACGTGGGCATCGACCAGAAAGAATGGGCAAAGACCAGCGCCCAGTGGCTGGCGGAGAAACTTGGCGGCGAAGGTGACATCGTCCAGATCGAAGGCTTCCCCGGTCACCCCGCCAACGTCGCTCGTATGGAAGGCGTTGCCGAAGTGTTTGCTGAATACCCCGGAATCAATGTACTCGCGACGGACACCGGCAGATGGGATGAAGCGACGGGTCAGCAGGTGATGTCCAACTTCCTGGCGGCTTACCCCAACATGGATGGCTACTGGACCCAGGACGGCATGGCAATCGGTGCGCTGCAGGCGGTTATCGCTGCCAACCCCGCTGAGTGGCCGCAGGGCGTGGGCGAGGGTCGCTGCCAGTATCTCAGGTTGTGGGAGGAGGCGCTTACCCTCAACCCCGAATTCGATAGCATCGCGGTCGCCAATCACCCGGGTGTTTCGCCCACCGGTCTGCGCATTGCTGTGCATATGCTCCAGGGTGAACAAGTGGATGAGAGCAAGCTAGGCGGCGCAAATGGTCTGTCGTTCGTCCTGCCTCTGGCGGCGGTGATCACATCCGACAACCTCGACGAAGGTCTGGCGATGTGCGAAGGTCAGCCGGATGCCTATCTCCTGGACGATATTTTGACAGACGAGGAAGTAGTCAGCGAGTATTTCCTCCAATAGAATAACATGCCCAAGTCGCTTTCTGCCCGAAACATTGTCAAACGCTACGGCGGTGTGCTAGCCCTCTCGGATGGAAATCTGGATGTAAACGCGCATGAAGTCGTAGCCCTCATCGGAGCAAACGGAAGCGGCAAAAGCACAATGAGCAAAATCATCAACGGAGTAGTTGTCCTCGACGGAGGGCAGCTACTCCTTGATGGTCGCCCTGTTCATTTCCCTTCTCCACAGGCAGCCAAAAACGCCGGGATCGCAACGGTCTTTCAGGAACTCAGCCTGATCCCGCAGATGACCGTTGCCGAAAACATCTGGCTGACGCGCGAGCCGCTTAACTCATTTAGCGTGGTGGATCGAAAAGCAGTCAGAACGCGGACAGAGGAACTGCTGGCATTATTTGAAGGGACTTATAAGACCGACCTCCACCCCGACGCGCCGGTCGCCCTGCTGCCTCCCGATGAAAAGCAGATCATCGAGATCCTCAAGGCGGTCAGCTTCGACCCATGGCTGGTTATTCTCGATGAGGCAACTGCCAGCCTCGACAGCCGCCAGGTCCTGCGGCTGTTTGACCTGGTCGCGCAATGGAAGCAACAGGGCAAGGCAATTGTCTTTGTTTCGCATCGCATGGAGGAGATCTTCCGCATCGCAGACCGATATAGCGTCCTCCGCAATGGCCGTACAGTGGGTGAGGGTGATATCAAGGATATCGACGAAAAGCAACTCATTAAGTTAATGATTGAACGCGAATCGGTACTGGGATTCTTACGCGGGGACGCTAAGCCGGAGGCCGGTATCGAGCGGGAAGTCTCACTGGAAGCACAGGGCCTGACCACCGAGCGTTTGCAGGGAGTTAGTTTCAAAGCGTATAAGGGCGAACTGCTGGGAATTGGCGGACTGCAAGGTCAGGGTCAGCACCATCTGCTGCATTCCCTGTTCGGTGACATTCTATATGCAGGAACGGTGAAGTTATTTGGGAAAGAGGTGAATTTCAAGCATCCACGCGACGCGATGAAAAACGGATTTGCACTTGTTCCCGGAGATCGTGCAAAAGAGGGACTCCTTTATATTCGTTCGATCCTCGATAACCTGTTGCTGCCGTCGTGGAGACGCTTTGGTTTCCCGTTGAAGGTCAGCAAGGCGAAGAAAGATGCGGCGGAAGCAGGCTCAAGCCTGAACCTTAAGATGGCCGGCTTGGAGGAACCGGTTAGCAGTCTTTCTGGTGGAAACGCGCAGAAGGTTGTCATCGGCAAATGGCTGATGCGTGATCCGCAGATCCTCCTGCTGGATGACCCCACCAAAGGCGTGGATGTTGGCACAAAGGCAGAGTTTTATGCGCTGCTCACCCGGCTGAGTGAGGAAGGCAAGACTATTCTTTTTTACAGCAGTGATGATGAAGAACTGGTCGGGCTGTGCGACCGGGTGCTGGTGCTGCATGATGGCATGATCCGTACTGAATTGGCTGGAAAAACACTGACAAGGCAAAACCTGATCGCCGCCAGCCTGGGCGTCGCCGAGGCTGGTGCTGCATGAACCGGATGCGCAGGAGTGCATTTTTGGCGCGCCAGCCTGCTCTGTTTGCACTGGTCCTGCTCATAATCTCCCTTGTCATTAATTTGATCCTCCAGCCGGACATGTTTGCCCTTGGAACGCTCAACAGCAATATGCGCGTCTTCCTGCCGATGATCCTGCTGGCGGTAGGGCAGGCGATCGTGATCCTCGGCGGCGGCATCGACATCTCGGTCGGTGGGACTGTTTCCATTGTGAATACAGTACTGGCTACCCGAGTCGGCCTGGAGGGCTCGCCGCAGGAAATGTGGTGGTTTGTCCTTATTTCTTTATTGATCGGTCTGCTGGCGGGGGCGATCAATGGCTTTTTTATCGCCTACCTGCGTTTACAGCCTATCATTACCACGTACGCTACCAGCTTTTTGTACGGAGGCATGGCGCTGTTTATCTTGCCGAACCCGGGTGGGGGTATTCCGGCCTCCATCGCAGCTCTGTATCGAGACTCTACTCCGTTGAGGTTACCGGTAGCGTTCTACGTGATCGCCATCGTTCTCCTGCTCTGGCTATACCTCAGCGCCACGCGTTATGGTAAATTCCTGTTCGCGGTGGGGGGCAAGGCAGAAGCAGCATATGAAACGGCGGTGCCTGTACCCGTCGTACAGTTCGGTACGTATGTCATTTCGGGGTTATTCGCTGCGCTGGCAGGGATTGCCATCACGATGCTGAGCGGATCGGGCAACGCCGACATCGGAAACCCAATGACGCTTAACTCGATCACCGCGGTGGTCATCGGTGGGAACGCGTTGAGCGGAGGCGTAGGCGGCGTGGCAGGTCCTGTAATGGGTGCGATCACACTGGGCATCATTCAAAACATCATTTCATTTGCGAACATCGATACCTGGTGGGAAACGTTTGTAAAGGCAGCTATCATTGTCCTGGCGCTGGCGGCGCCCGGCATCGTGAATTTGTTCAGGAGGAGGAACCCATGAAGCGAATCTACGTCTCTCCTCCGGTCGCCGCGCTCCTCCTGGCAGTGATCCTGTTCCTGCTGTCGGGCCTGCTGCCCAACGGCTTCGGCAGTGACCTGGATGTGGCACGCGCCCAGGCATTCAATATTCTGCGCCTGGCAGTCTTCCTCGGGGTTATCGCGGCGGGGCAGACGCTGGTGATCATCAGCGGCTCGGAGGGGATCGACCTTTCGGCGGGCTCGGTCGTTACATTGACCGCGATCCTGACGTATATCGTCGTCAACGGCGCCAACGAGAGAGTGCTGCCGGCGCTGTTGCTGATCCTGGTGGTCGGCGCGCTGATCGGTTTTATCAACGGGGTGGGTATTACCTTCCTCAAAATCTCGCCCTTTGTCATGACTCTGGGGATGGCGAGCGTGGTGACAGGCGCGATCATTGTCATCACCCATGGAAGCGTCACCGGCAGGGTCGCTCCGATCATGACGCGCCTGATTGCCCGTCCTCTTTCCCCGGAGCTGCAAATCCCGAACGCGATACTCATCTGGCTCCTCTTCGGCATCCTGATGTGGCTGCTGCTCGAACGGACGGCGTTTGGCAGGAACCTGTTCGCGATTGGCGTCAACCGCGTCACGGCGCGGCTCTCCGGCGTCAACGTGACCTGGATGAATCTGGCGACCTACGCCCTGGCGGGCGGCCTGGCTGGCTTCGGCGGTTTCCTGCTGGTGGGTAACACAGGTGTGGTACATCTTCAATTAGGACAGCCCTTTCTGTTTCCATCCATTGCGGCGGTGGCAGTTGGGGGCACGCTGCTCTCCGGTGGGAAAGGAAGTTACTGGGGTACGATGGCGGGCGCAATTACGCTGACGCTCATCACCAGTCTGCTCACCACGATGCAAATGCCCGAGTCCGTCCGCCAGATGGTATTGGGTGGGACGCTGTTGATCTTGATCTCGATCTATGGACGGCAGCGGTCGTTAAGGCAGTAAGGTTTCAGGCAATTGCCCGTGAATTTTGAATAAGACCTGACAGGTCTTGGAAAATCTGTAGATGTTGGAGTCCTGATGACACTAAATAGCAAAACAATTACCTATGAACAACTCGCAAAAGTGATCGACCATTCGCTTTTGCGCCCGGAGCTGACAGAAGCCGATGTGCTGGCGGGCTGTGCACTCGCGTCGCGTTACCATGTGGCGACGGTCTGCGTCAAACCATGTGATGTGAGACTTGCCAAACAGGCTCTCAAGGATTCAGATGTGATTGTCAGCACAGTAGTTGGCTTTCCGCATGGCAGCAGCGTCACTTCCATCAAAGTGGCTGAAGCGCAGCGAGCCATGGACGATGGCGCACTCGAGCTCGACATGGTCATCAACATCGGTCAACTGCGTTCAGGCAATCATGAATATGTGCGTGAGGATATCAAAGCCGTGTGCGACACGGCGCACGCGCGCGGCGTGAAAGTAAAGGTGATCTTCGAAAATTCGTATCTCACCGATGAGGAAAAGATCACTGCTTGCAAACTCAGCGAAGCTGCCGGCGCGGACTGGGTAAAGACATCGACGGGTTTTGCCGCGGGTGGCGCGACGCTCGAAGACTTGCGTCTCATGCGCGCCAACGTCAGTGAACATATCCAGGTCAAAGCCGCGGGCGGAGTGCGCACGCTGCCCGCATTGCTGGATGTGATTGACGCGGGAGCGACACGCTGCGGCGCGACCGCCACCGCCACCATCCTCGATGACTTCAAGCGGATGAAGGATGGTGAGCCTGTTGCGGCATCCAAATCCGAATCAGGTTCCGGGATCTATTAACTATGGCGAAACAACTCACGAAACAAACCATCGGCGTAGGCGTGGCAGGGACGGGTTTTATTGGTCCCGCACACGTGGAGGGTTTGCGCCGTAACGCCATCCAGGTTGTGGGACTCCTGGGAAGCACGCAGGAAAAAGCCGAAACAAAGGCAGCCGAATTGGGAATCGGGCGCGCGTACAACTCGCTCGATGAAATGCTGGCGGACCCTGACGTGGATGTCGTCCACCTCGCCACACCGAATCATTTGCATCATTCTGGTGCCAAAGCCGCATTACTGGCTGGCAAACATGTGGTCTGCGAAAAACCGCTGGCAATGACCTCCGAGGAATCGGCTGAACTGGTCAAACTAGCGGCAGAGAAAAAACTGGTCAACGCGGTCAACTTCAACATCCGCATGTACCCGCTGGTGCAGCAGGCTCGCAGCATGGTGCAAAGCGGTGAGTTGGGTAATCTCTTCATCCTGCAGGGTTCTTATCTACAGGATTGGCTGCTGCTGCCCACCGATTGGAACTGGCGCCTTGAGCCTGGTCTGGGAGGCACATTGCGCGCCGTCGGTGATATTGGCTCGCACTGGCTGGACCTGCTCACCTTCATCACCGGTTTGCAAGTGGAGGAGGTCTACGCGGACTTCAAGACCTTCCATCCCATCCGCAAAAAACCCGCCAAACCGCTTGAAACGTTTACAGGGAAAATACTCACCTCCGAAGATTATATTGACCAGCCGATCAGTACCGAAGATTACGCGACCATTCTCCTGCATTATGTAAACGGTGTGCGCGGCGTGTTGACCGTGTCGCAGGTCTCGTCAGGACGCAAAAACCGTTTGTTCTACGAAATTAATGGATCAAAGTCCTCACTTGCCTGGGACTCGGAGCGACCGAACGAATTGTGGATCGGTCAGCGAACGGGACCCAATCAAACACTGCTCAAAGATCCCTCCCTGTTATCTCCCGAAGCGCGGGCAGTCACATCCTATCCCGGTGGCCACAATGAAGGCTTCCCTGATACATTCAAGCAACTCTATGTTAAAGTCTATGATTACATCCTCGCTGGAAATTTAAGCAAAGCACCAGATTTCCCGACCTTTGCCGATGGCCATTATGAAATGCAATTATCCGAAGCCATCGAGCGCAGTGCGCGTGAGCAGGCATGGGTTAAAATAAAGTAGGGCTAGATGTCATCTTGCTCTACACGGAGGCAGAAATGAAATTGGGATTCCTTACCGCTCCATTTCCCGGCAAACCCCTTGAAGAGGTTGCCAGATGGGGCGC
>JAICQC010000292.1 GCA_025938055.1 Anaerolineales bacterium
CTCTTTTCTATCTTTCAACGGTAGAGGGTTTCGTCACACCGGGCTAGGTGCCGGTGCTTGTATCGCCCTCCCCGGCATTAAAGTCGGTGTTGGTGTCCGCACCGTTCCCGCCACTGAAGGAGTCAGCGCCGGAGCCACCGGTCAGCGTGTCATTGCCGTTATTGCCGACCAGCGTATCGTCGTTGTCTCCGCCGTCGAGAACATCATCGCCATTGCCGCCGGTCAGGGAATCATTCCCTGCTCCGCCGGTGAGGGTGTCATTTCCATTAGCGCCATCGAGGGTATCGTTCCCCGAGCCACCCAGAAGGGTATCGTTGCCGTTGCTGCCGTTCAACGTATCATTGCCTGCATCGCCGCAGATGACGTCATCGCCGTTGACGCCATTGATGGTGTCGTTCCCACCCATGCCGACGATGACATCATTGCCGTTGGTGCCGTTGATGACATCGTCGCCGGGCGTGCCAATAATAGTGGCAGTGAGCCCATTACAAGTAGCAACGAGGTCCAGCCCCACGATCACAGGATCATGGTCCGAGGAGCGATAAGGATCTGGCGCGTAGATGGCATCCTGGGCATCCTGCTTGAAGCTCATATCGTAGTCGATCAAATCGGGCTCATCCGCATTGATGTGCCAGACCGTCGCGCCGGTCACTTCGTCCAGCAGGGGCTGGATGGCAAGTGCGTGGTCGAGATAACCAATCTGTCCGTCGAAGACATACGAGTAGGCATCTTCGCCAATGAACTGGAAGAGCAGATCGGTGTAGTCATCGCCTGTGCCAAGTGTATCATCCGAACCTTCCCGAATGGCATCTATCGGGTCTTCCTTATCGTAGGAGTTCAGGTCGCCGATGATGAGGAAATCTTCATCGCCGCTGCCGGTGGGGTCGCTTGCCAGCCAGTCCACCAGGGCTTCGGCGGCTGCCAGCCGAGTCAGGTTACAGTTGCCCTGACCGTCGCCAGTATCCGGATCATTGATGTCGTTACAGTCCGAACCCTTGGACTTGAGATGGTTTACCGCAACCGTCACGACGCCGCCCGTCGAATTGTCCTGGAAAGTCTGCGCCAGCACAGGACGGTTGAAGTCATCCAGGAAACGCGGGTCGACGGATGTGTCCAGGACAGCATAATCGCCCACGAGAGATACGGAGGCAGGCTTGTAGATAAACGCAAGCCGGATCGCATCGGTGCCGATGGCGCCTGTTGCAACGTAGTCATAGGTTCCTGCACCGAGCACGTCATTGAGTCTGCTCACCAGGTCGGCGGTGGGCACATCAGCCGGGTGATTCTCGATCTCGATCAAGCCGACCACGTCCGCATCGATCTCCACCAGAGCAGCGATGATCTTGTCGCGCTGGCGCTCGAACTCTTCTGCGGTGTCTGCGCCGCGGCATTCCTGATTTTGTTGCGGACCACAAATATTTCCGCTGCTAGTCAGAGTTGTGAAGTAATTCAGCACGTTGAAGGAAGCCACCTTCAAACTGCCGCCTACGTCCTCCGGTTCAGCCGGACGCGGATTGGCGTTGGTGTAATCGGCTCCCTGCGTTGGCTGGATGCGATAGAGCCCGAAGGAGAAGTCCAGCACGCCCGTCACATTCGCGACCGTATCGCCGCCGCGGAACAGGTTGGTCAGGTCGAAGATGCCTCCATTCGGGTGAATGGCTGGATCAGGATTCTGATTCGTCCGCCCATCGTCGAGCGTGATACTGTCCAGCAGGAATTCCTGTGCCGCCTGGATCGCCGGAGCGCCGGGTTCCACTTCAGCGGTCGGTGTGAGGTGCCGCTCAGAGGACAACACGATTTCGTTGAAACGGTCGAAGTTGAAGTATTCCGCGATGTACAGTGCCTGCGGGAATGTGACCAGCATGCCTTCATAGGGCTCGAAGTCATCGAGGCTAGCCACGGGCAGAGACAGGGCTGTAGGGGCAACACTGCCGCCACTGGAGCACGGCAAGATCTCGCTGGCAGTGATTTCAGTCATACCGTTGAATTCGGAAACCGAGCCATGCACGCGGACGACATCGCCAACTGCCACATCCATACCGCCCGGGGCAAAGACGAAGATGCCGTCCGAGGTGGATGCGTCTCCATCACCAGTCGGGTCTTGCACGTGGAAGCCGTTCAGGTTGCCATCATCGACGGAGGCGTTGTTCTGGAAATCGCCGACCACGACACCCTCAATGGACACTTCCATGCCAGCCAATGGACTGGCCGCGCCATTGCCCTGAACCTCATAGATCGGGGTGTACGGGTCGCCGCACATTTCGGGAGGAGGTGGTGGACAGTTTTCCGAACCAGGAGTCGGTGATTCTTGCGTATATGTCTCTGTGTTGCGTGCCCCACCGCTCCCGTTGGGACAACGCTGGATTGATTGACTTGCTGAATCGCCACCGCCAGATTCATTGACTTGCAGTTGACCGGCGTTCAACAAGACTAACAAACCAGGATCATCGGCATCGGCCGTATCATACACCAGTGCATCGATCAGGTTAGCAGTGGTTACCGCAGTGCCGTTAGGGAAATCTGTGGAGTTGCCTTGGTACAATGCAACGGCATCCTGTCCGTTTTGAAGAGTATCATTTGGGAAAGTGATGTCAGGCGCAGGTGTAACTCCACTATTACCTGCCACAAAATAACCATTGGCATTAGTGGTGAAGCCGTCTAGGTCGATAGCACGATATGATACATCGCCGTTGCCATTATAGAAGACCAGTACAAGGCCGGTGAGATCGGTATTGCCTACCCCACCATCATAAAGCTCAATAAACTCAGCAGCATCAATTCCTGCTGTGTCTGAGTCAAGCTCATTAATAATCATTGGGCTCGGCGGCAGTGGTGTGAATGTGGTAAAGCTGAAGGTGTAGTCAGCCTCCAGGTTATCTGGCGGATCGTCATTATCCGTATCGGACACCAGAGTGCTCTCAATCGTTACTGTACAGGTTTCGCTATTGACAAAATCAGTATCGGGATCGAGAGTAAATGTCGTCGGCCCGCCGCTGACGGTTGCCGTATGCGCACCACTGGTTCCGCAAGAAATGTCGAACCAGCTTCCGGTCACGTCCACAGCTTCACTGAAGTTGACGTCAATATTTGCATCGAGTGCAACGTTGGTCGTGCCGTCAGAGGGCGTCGTGCTAGCGACTGTGGGAGCAACATCACCAGCATTGGCAGTGATGCTAAAATCATCTATTCCAACCCACTCATCACTACCGGCAGCATCAGCAGTAATAATACGAATTTGGACATCTGGTTGATTATCCACCGCTGAAGGGAGTAACACATTAACTGGCGTCACCAAAGTTGCAAGACTGGGCCCAGTGGTAGCATCAGCTATGTAACCTGCCGGTACATTGGTGAAGTCACCAGTGTTACCGATGCGATATTGCAATGCCACCTGCTGCACGGCATTATCGGCAGCGCCATCAATATCTCGTACATTATAGGATATAGAAATGCTGGATTGACCAGTTGTATTTAGATAAATCACAATATGGGGAGCATCAGCCGTCCCTGATCCTTGAAGTGCGATGACGGGGTTAGTAATCTCGAATTCGGATATCCCACCCGTGGTAAAGGTATTAGGATTAATCTCATTGGCATTTACATCTACTGGTGTGGAACTTCCATCAGCGAGAATGGTCTGTGGGTCAGCGCCAGTTGAAGCTAAGCTATCACCGCGAAAGCCAATAATACCTGGTACACCAGACCAATCATCGTCGGTCGTAATTAATCCTGAATTAGTCCAGTCTTGGCTGAACGGCAAAGTCTGGGCAGTGTTATCGGCCCCTGCGCTCTGCATCGGCAAAGCCATCAACATCAACGCCAGAATGGTTACCACCGAAAACATTTTGTTCAAATGTCTTTTCATACTTCTCTCCTCTACAACTTGTTTGGGATTGTGGAAATAAGCCGTCAAGGCTTAAGGTTGGTGTGAAGCTCGGTTTGATGATGCGAGGCACCTCCTCCAGTACACTCACAAATAATTCCTTGACCGTTCAATTCCCTCCTGGAGTGTCCATTTTAGGTGAGTCCTAACAAAAAGGCAAGGTACTTGTAACCTATTGATGCTTAATTCCGGGTTAACGTCTTGTTTAATGAGCGGCTGATATAATCCCGCCCATGTCACCGCTCCGCGTTGTGCTCACAAGGCTCTGGACCCGCGACAGCAGTATCCTGCTGGGCGGGTTTTTGGTTACGGTCTTCCTGATCATTTATGCCTGGTGGCCGCTGGCAGAAGAGTACCTGGCGTATGTGGATTGGAACGGCGAATGGTGGCGCTACATAGACTGGCTGCTGATCGGCATTTTCGGATTTATGTCTGTCACCATCATCGCTCGCGCGGATCTGAAAACGGATCTGCTCATCATCTTTGTTGGCATTTGCGGCGGACTGACGATCGAGTCCTGGGGCACGCAGACGAACCTGTGGTTTTATTACACGGATGAACGCCCGCCGCTGTGGATCATTCCCGCCTGGCCGATTGCATCCCTTTCGATTGACCGGATCACACGTGTGCTGAATTTTTTCAGCACAAAGGCCACAAAGCAACACACAGGTTTTTCCTTTGTATTTAAGGTTTTTTACTGGGTCACCTTTGCTTTGTTCTTAAGCCTGATGATACTCTTTATTGCGCCCACGTTCGACAAATCCTATACTTGGTTGTCGCTTGGGCTATGTGTTCTCCTCATTTTGACTCCAACGGATCATCGCTTTGCATTACTTACATTCATCGCCGGGTCTGGTCTCGGATACTACCTCGAGTTATGGGGAACCACACGCCAGTGCTGGACGTATTACACCTATCAAACACCGCCACTCTTCGCCGTCCTTGCGCATGGCATGGCTGCTGTCGTGTTCTGGCGGGCAGGGTTAATGCTGAAAGTTGTGTGGGGGAGATTCGGCTTCTGGAAGCCTCAACAGGTAATGTAAATCAATCAACAAAAGTCGAGAGTTAGACGACTTGACAAGGTCGAACATTTGTACTAAACTTAACTTTAAAGTTAACTATTATGACCACGACCTATAACCCACAAGAACTCAACAAAGTCTTTGAGGCTCTCGCCAATGAACATAGGCGGGAGATCGTATATGTGCTGAGTCTCCAACCCGCCTCTATCGGTCGGTTAGCTTCAATGCGAGGTCTCTCCCTGCCTGCAATTCACAAGCACATCAAAATCCTCGAGGAAGGAGGCATGGTGATCCGCAAGAAAATCGGGCAGACGAATTTCCTTGCACTCAACAGAAATTCATTGCGTGTTCTTCAGGACTGGTTGTCACAGTATCACGCGTATTGGGGCACGAATGATGAGACATTGGAAAACTACGCTGAATATTTGAATAAATAACCAAAGGAGAAATAAAATGAAAAAGTTTGTATTAATGTCCGTCGGTTTTGAAACGCCCACGCCTGAAATTCAGGAGGCTTGGGGCAAATGGTTCGCATCCATTGGCGACAAGATAGTGGACAGCGGCAGCCCGCTTGGGGCTGGGCGGGAAGTTACAAAGAACGGGACGAAAGAATTGCCGCGCGGGTTGGATTCGATTACGGGTTATACGATCATCAATGCGGAAAGCATGGACGAGGCTGAACAGATCGCTAAGACATGCCCCATCATTACCAGCATGAGAATCTACGAAGCAAGGTCAATGTAAGAATATTTCCTTGAATCGTTATTCAAAAGGTTTGTGATGTGGAAACACTCACAGACCTTTTTGTTGAGAAATGCCAAAGGGTGTAAATTCCCAGAAACAGGAACAAGCATTGGCTGAGAAAGAAGCATAGTCTTTATCCACATCCCAACGTTGACCCTTTCTTGACCTTTTGCTCTCTTTTCAGTCTTGACAAGGGGAATAATCGTTTTCAAAGTCACCATTGCCTTCGGCGAGCAGCCACAAAACCTGTTA
>JAICQC010000567.1 GCA_025938055.1 Anaerolineales bacterium
ATCCATCAGCGGTGATGAGCACCTTTGGTTCGATCTGTCCAAGCCGTTCAATTGCCGCGGCCGGACCCATATCTGTTGCGCAAGATGACCATGTCGCGCCCAGGCTGGTCGCTGCCAACATAGCGATTGCCGTCTCAATGAGATTCGGCATATAGCCAATGACTCGATCCCCCATGCTGACACCTGTTTCCCGCAACGAGTGCGCGAGCCGCGCCACCGAATCATATAACTCTGCATAGGTTATGCGTTTCGAGACTTGTGTTTCGCCCCTGAAAATGAACGCAAGGTGGTCATCGCGGTACCGAAGGAGGTTCTCGGCAAAGTTCAAGCGCGCGCCAGGGAACCATCTCGTCCCGGGAAATTTTGTAAGATCCTCAACGACCTGATCATATTGTTTCGATGATACGATCTCACTAAAGTCCCACACTGCCTTCCAAAAACCAGCGATATCCTCAACCGACCAGTTGTATAGTTCCGAATAGGAAGGAAAGTCCAACTTGTGCCGCGCGCCGACACCATGTATGAATCGCGTAATGTTCGCGTCCCGTTTGCGTTTCTCAGATGGCGTCCAAAGTGGAGTTTTCATCAGGTATTCCTCATTTGGGATACCTGATTATACAGTTTACTTTGAACGTCTGGCAATTAATGTGCCTGCGGCGATCCCCGTCCCGAATCCAAAAGCGAACATCCCGATCTTGACCGGCGAAGAGACGTCCATCCAAAGGGTCAGGGATGCCACAACAGCCAAAAGTAAAAACACAAGCGCAATTCCGACAACTGCGGTGTTTGATTTCATTTTCATTCCTCCTTTAGCTCGTCATCTCCATAAAGCTTTGCATCTGTTGGCGGTATGTCTTGAGTGCCCTTTGCCCGGCAGAGGTTAACCTGCAAATTGTGAGCGGCAGCTTCCCTTTGAAGGTTTTCTCGATTTTGATGTAGCCTGCTTCCTCGAGCTTCGAAAGATGCGCCGAGAGATTCCCCTTGGTCAGTCCGGTTTCGCGCTGGAGGTAGAGGAAATCCGCGCTCGCCACGGTTGACAGGATCGTAACGATCAACAGACGGGCGGGTTCATGGATAAGGCGGTCCAGCTCTGTCACACTACGGAGGTCAGCGCTCATCGGGAATCTCTGGAGGCATTGGGTTCTCGTGCAAATAGCGGCGAAGGTCCAAGCCACCGTAAATTATGAGCGATTCCAGCGAACCAAAAAACGAAACCAAGCGGAATTCCTGTGAAAGTCTGCCAAATGACAATCGGGTACCAATTATTATTCATTTTATTTCCTCCACCGGCATCGGATTCTGTTGGAGGTAACGTTGCAGAGTTAATGCGCCTGAAATCGCAAATGAGAGGCCCATCAACGCGTAGAACAGTCCCAGGTTATAGCCACGTGGGAATCCGCTCACCGACAGAGCTGCGCCATAAATCACTGCCGCCGCACTCAGGAGGTAGAACCGCTTCACTTTCGTCGACCAGACTTGCTTCACCAAAAGAATGATGCCCATCACCGTGCCAGATACCGCTACCATGGCATCGATCTGGTTGAACTGCCGCACAATGAAAACAAACGTAAACGCCAGCATCATGCCGACTACGGCGGAAAGAATGCTCCTCGCCGTCTTGTTCGGGGGCTCCGAATATTCCACATACCCTGTGCGCGGATACGTCACCCGCGTCTTCGCCACGTTGATCAGCCACCGCATAAGGAAAATGCCGCCCAGTAGCACAAGCACCAGCCCTGCCTGAAGCAACCCGCCAATAAGCGATTCATCGCCGAAGTATTGTTGGGCTGAAAAATACAATGCTAGGATCAGGCACATTCCGCCGCCGCCAACCAGTTCTCCGAAACCGTCCACGTACCAATAGCGCCTTACACGCTGTTCCACGTCAGTCATCCTGTCTTTCATTCTTACTCCTGTTCAAATTTAGTTTGCGACGCAAACTAGTTTGTGTAAATATTACACCCGCCCTCGCGATTTGTCAATAGACACAAAAAAAGCCCGACTGCGCGAGCCGGGCAATGGTGTGGGACATGTTCTATTTTTGCAAACAACCGATCAATTGATTTACCACGCCGTGCGTCTCGGGCTTTGTCAGCGCCAGCACGGGGACTTTCGCCACGGCATACACATCCCGAACGTCCCCCACTTTCCAATGTCGCGGCAGGATTCCGACTGTGTTTGGCTGATTGACCAACGTATCGGACATCTGTTGCGG
The DNA here is from genome assembly GCA_025938055.1 of Anaerolineales bacterium. Next base: position 2,216 of record JAICQC010000567.1, read on the forward strand.
ACTCACCGCCACCCTGGCAGATGACGTGACACTTCTTCCCTCCATTACAAACTGGTCAAACACCCTTTGCACATCCTCATCTGACGTATAGACCCAAACCTGTGCGAACGAGTCCCCTTGCCCTGTGAATAACGCCCGCGCTTCCTCAAGGTTTAAGTTTTGAATAGGGCTTTGACGATGCGTGACAATCAATATCTCTTCTGTATCAATTTGATACACTGGCGAGGCAAGAAATTCAGGCTCGCCTACGCGCAAGGCTATATCGGCC
>JAICQC010000090.1 GCA_025938055.1 Anaerolineales bacterium
CTCGTTGTGGGGGATGGTGATTCGGCAGTTCCGCCTCTTGATTCAGGCGCGCGAGATCCTGGATGCGCGCGGCAATCAAAACGATGTGGCGCGTGCGCTGGGCGTGCACCCGTTTGTGGGGGAAAAAGCCGCACAGCAGGCGGCGCGCTTTTCGATCGAGTCACTTGAATACATCTATCATAAGCTGCTGAAGATCGACGAGGGGGTAAAGACAAGCCAGGTTACGCTCGACCTGGCTCTGGATACTCTGGTCGTTGAACTGGCGGGGAAATAGTTTATTGCGTCCCGGTTCGTATCACGATAATCTTATCCACGCCTGACTCGGCACCCCAGATCTCACCGGGTCTGCCTAGAATCTGGCGGACGGATGCATTTGGGCTGGGCAATTCGTAAACCGTGAAGTTTTCTGTTGCGGGGTCGAAGCTCACAAGCGAATTCCCGCCGAAGTCGCTCAGCCAGACGATATCCTGATCATCCACATAGACAGCATAGGCTTGCGGTCCGCTGCCTGGTAATTTCCATTCCTGCCACGAATCATCAGCCGGATTATAGACGGCAACCTGCCCGGCATTCCATTCGCTGACCCAGACCCGTCCCTGTGAATCGGCCCATACGCGCCGCGCGCCCTGGTTGGATGTGGGTGGTTCCAGCACTGTTGCCTCGCCTGTCTGCGGGTCGATGTGACCGACGTAGCTGCTCGCCAGTGAGGCGTAATAGATCGCTCCATCGGGTGTGACGGTGATCCCATAAGGACCTCGTCCGCGCGGGGCGTCGAAGACCTGCATATCACCCGCTGACGGATCGAGCCGTCCATAGATTCCATTCTGCCCCGTAAACCAGAGAATACCATTGACGTCGAAGGCTGCCGTGTTCAGGTTGGCATATCCACTTTCTGCTGGCAGAGGGAATTTTTGAACCTCTTCCGTTTCCGGGTCGACGCGCACGATGGCGTTCAAGCCGCTGTCGGTGATCCACGGTGCGCCATCAGGACCCACGATAACTCCGTGCGGTGAGGAGCCGGAGCCTAGGGGGATGTGACGCGTCTCACCGGTGACCGGGTCCAGCTTGCCGAGCGCGCCAGTGATCTGTGCTGTGTACCAGACGCTGCCATCTGGCGCAGGCGCGACGTCATGCGGGTGAGTCCCAGCGGGAACCGGATATTCCTGAATTTGCGGGAGTTCGGAGACTGGCGCTGTGCTGTCGGCAAACGGGGCTTCGGTGAGCGCTTCTTCTGTTGCTGGCTGCTCGGCGAGGGTCGGTTCCGTGACGACCTGTGGACTGCTGGAATCAGCAGGCGTGACCGGAGCGCTGGTGCATCCCGCGAGCAGGACGACAACCATAAAAACAAGTCTGATGCGTACCATATTCTCTCCTGTCTCTACAGCATTTCACACGATAAACAATCTACATCACAATTTGGTTTGCAAAAATCATAAGCATTCCCGGGAACCGAATCAGGATGCAGCTCTATCCCCCGTGCCAGTCTATTTATTCACGGTCTCGGTGATCAGATTCGTCACTGTGACAGGGTCTACCAGCATGTGAAAGTGACCGGCTTCTACTTCGCGAGTCTGCCAGCCTGCCTGGCGGGCCTGGGCATAGGGTCTTTCATACGGAGCGCTAAACTTGATATAGATACAAGGCGCATCGGGCCAGCCGTCAAATACGGGGATCGGTTCGGTAAAGAAACCCAGCCCGCGCGGCTGAAGCTCAGCAACCATCTGCTGGCGCAGCGATACATCTGGGATGATCTCCTGCAAGTCGTCAGCGCTCCAGGTTGGGAAGCGCTCGCCCTGCTCCAGCTCGCTCTGGAATCCCTCCGCCCACTCAGGGTCTTCGGATCTCATCAGGTCGAGCCGGGTTGCGCCATCGCGCGGGATGCCTGCATCTGCGAAGACATGGGCGCGGACGGGATTGGTGATGAATTGCCGTATGACGGGGAGCAGTGGACCTGCGCCGCTGTGCGCGACCAGTGTCAAAGGAATATCATTGGAAATTTGTGCAAATGTCTTTGAGACCGATTCAGCGTGCTGCTTCCAGAAAGGCTGATTGGTATCGGGAGAATCGATCAGGGTGGGGACAATAACGCTCAACCCACGTCTTCGCAATTCGTCAGCGACCAGGCTCCATGTTAGCGGACCAACGAGAGGACTATGGATGAGGACATATACATTACTCTTGCTCATCAGTCGCGTTGCTGTACCTCCACGCGCAGCTTTGCCTTCATGACCTGGTCTTCCAGGGTCATGATACGCACTCCTTTGGAGAGGGGAATCATCTTGAAGCCGCTCGCCAGGAGTTTGCCGCCCAGGCGGTCGTCCGATAAGAATGAGCTGTATTCCAGTTGGAAATGCGGCAGGTCCTGCTTGCTTTTTGACACTCCGAGAGCCATCCGCGATGGACGGTCCACTAAAGCACCTGAATCTGCAAAGCCATCATAAATAATATAAGGGCGTTGCTTCAGGCGCTGCTTCAATTCCTCCAATGTGCGCGGCAAAGGCTGGTTCTCAGCCCGCTCGCTGATTTCATTGAGATGGGTGTTGATGCCGCGCGGTTTGACAAAATAGTGAAAGAATAACTTTGCGTCGCGTCCCACCTTTTTGCCCCGATTGATTTCGACATCGGTAATCGTCAGCTTCACGTATAAGTCTCCGAACAGGAAACGCCGCAGCGCCTGGTAAGCGTCGTGGTTTTCGCGAATCCCGTGTTCGCCCGAGTGCGTGTTATAGACATAGGCATAAGGGTGGTTCTCCAGGTATGCCTCACGCTGGTCTACGATCCCATCCGTACGCGGCAGCTGGCGCGCCACCGGGTAGTAGTCGTTGTGACGGGTTCCGATCAGGCAGAAGACATCGGTCGCTCCCAGGTTCAGGGTGGGCTGCGGATTTTGTCCACCTAAAAACTTGCTGACCCAATTTGGCGTAAAGAATTGAACATCATCATCACGCAGGCCGGGCAGGAAACGGAGCAGACCAGCAGCCGAGGCATAACGAGCCCCGCCATGCGGCGTGGACATGGTCATGAACCGGGCGACGTTCTCCGCCGCTCCAAACAGGTTGTACTGGATCGCGAAACGCGAGATCAACCCCCCCATGGAATGTCCCACCAGAGCAACCTGTTTCAGACCCAGCCCTGGCGTTTCCTTTCCATCGGTCAGGCGGCGGCATTTTGCGCACGCGATCTGCTCGATCTTCATTGCCAGGAGCGCGGCGTAATATGGAATCCCGATCAGGTCATCCTTTGCTGGGTATTCCACCGGAAAGTTGCAGCGGCGCAGTTCCTCTGCAAGCAGGAGCTTTACCGGTACAGAGAGCTGTAAATGCTCAGAGTTGTACTCATAATAACGGAAGATCCACAACGCCTTATTCAGCGCCACTTCTCTCAAGCCCGGGGCAGAGGTTTCTCCGGGCGCAGGTGGTTTCATTCCCAGGAAGCTTTTGAAATCAGCCAGCTCCTCATCGTTGGATGCATCATAATAGCTAAAGTCTTTTACAAGCCGCAGCACGAGCCCTTCGAAGTTGAGCTCTGTATTGCGGAACTTGATCCAGCCGTCCGGGTCGTTGTAGCGGCGACCCGTATTCCAGCCCACATACGGGTCGCGCTCATCGGCAGCGCCAAAGTCGCGGACGAGGTCACTGGGACCTCCCCAGCCGTGAACAAAAATGATGGGAAAGAACTTGGGCATGAAAGCCTCCTTTGGCTGTCTTAGAACAATGTCTCCTGTTTCGGTTCGTCCTCTTCCCCTGGACCTTTCCATCCATATTTTTTCATGTCCACTTTATTCTTCACAAAGATCACTTCCTCTTCTTCCAGGAGTTCGCGCTGTCTTTCGGCGCCGGGGCGCTCGCTGATCTTGCCCTGTGAATTGATCACGCGTTGCCACGGGACGTCATCGGGGCAGGCTGCCATCGCGCCCCCCACCCAGCGCGGACTGAACGCCTTGTAGCTCTCAAACTCCACACCCACGGGGGGAGGAATCATCATGGCGATCTGTCCGTAGGAGGCAACTTTACCACGCGGAATCTGTCGAACGAGGTTCCAAACCTGTTCGTAATAGGCTTGCTGGTTGGGAGGGGAGGAGTATCTCACGAGTAATTAGTGATTAGTAATTGATAATCAGGAATCGACAAATTTGCCGCCGGTAGCCTGCTTTTCGATCAATTCACGGTTGGACGTGAACTTCATTTCCACTTCGATCTGCTGGAAGCAACGGTTCTCTCCGATCAAGCCCTTACGGACAAAATAGACGGTTTGGTCACCTTCATAATCCAGGCTGAGGTCGTTGTCCAGGTCGACGCGCCCCTCGATGATCTCGCCGCAGCGATTGCATTTGACGTTGAACGTGTAGTAGCGCTTTTCGGGTTTGGTAGGTTCGCCGCTAAAGAGTTTTTTAAGAAAGCCCATAGTTGCCTCACTTTACATCATCACCAAGGTCAATTTCCGTTGTACTCACAATCTGACGACCCGGCAAGTCTATTTTCGCGACATAGTTCTTCTCCAACAAGTGGTACATGATGAACAAGGTATTGTTGTCCTTAAGCGTCTGCCCAAGCACATGATCAATCTCCAGGATCAGTTCCGTGGGCGCGTTCCCTCCAACATCTGTAACGCCTAGCGTCAGATTGTCTTTATAATCCAAAACACCGTCCTTGTCTGTATCGTCTTTCACGAGAAGGTACGACCACCACTGGACCGGTTCGAAGTCTTCGGGCTCAGCCGTGGATGCGCCAGTGGGAAATCCCATGATCTGAAGGACAACATATTCGTTGGTTGGCACCAGCCTGTTGAACGTTTCCGTTTCACTGTTGAAGAAAACATAGTTGTAGACTGCATAGCCCGCATATCCCGAGTAGCCTCTCTCGATCCAGCTGAAAGGGGAGAAATCTCTCTCGGCACTGGACGGACTGCCGGAGATGTCGGCAATCATATACTCGGTTCCCTGGATGGGTCGAAACGCAGAGAGATTCTTTTCCACGACCTTGGGTGTATTTTCTACAGGACCGGTTGGCTGGCTCATACGACCACAGCTTATCCCTGCTATTAAGAGGATAAGCATAGTAAGGAAAGGAAGTCTCTTCTGCATTTGCATCCTTCTTAGCTTTCCAAAATCGATTCTATTTGGTTCAGTTCATCATCGCTAAACTTCAAACGATTCAATGATGCCAGATTATCTTCCAGTTGCTTTACACTGCTCGCGCCGATCAATGCGGAGGTGACTGCCGGTTTGCGCAGTACCCAGGCGATCGCCATCTGCGCCAGGGACTGTCCGCGCTCTTTTGCCAGCTCGTTCAGTTTCTGGACCTTGGGCAGATTTGCTTTCACATCATCAGGTGTAAGCCAGACGCGTTCCGTTTTGCTGGCGCGCGCCCCGGATGGGATTCCCTTGAGGTAGCGGTCGGTCAATTGTCCCTGCGCGAGAGGCGAGAAGACGATACAGCCGATCCCCTCGTCGAGGAGAACATCCAGTAAGCCATCCTCCACCCATCGGTCGAACATGTTGTAGGACGGCTGGTGGATGAGGCAGGGCGTCCCCATTTCCCGCAGGATCTGCGCGGCGCGGCGGGTCTGGTCCGGGTTGTAGGACGAGATACCCACATACAGCGCCTTGCCCTGCCGGACGGCGGAGTCGAGCGCGCCCATCGTTTCATCGAGCGGCGTGTCCGGGTCGAAGCGATGGCTGTAGAAGATGTCCACGTAATCGAGCCCCATCCGCTTGAGGGATTGGTCGAGGCTTGCAAGCAGATACTTACGCGAGCCAAATTCGCCATACGGACCGGGCCACATATCCCAGCCAGCCTTGGTGGAGATGATCAGCTCGTCGCGATAGGGATGGAAATCCTGTTTGAACAGGGTGCCGAAATTCTCTTCCGCAGAACCTGGCGGCGGACCGTAGTTGTTGGCGAGGTCGAAATGCGTGACGCCGCGGTCGAAGGCGCGGCGGGCGATGGCGCGTCCGTTCTCGAACACATCGCGCCCGCCGAAGTTGTACCACCAGCCGAGCGAGATCTGCGGGAGTTTGAGTCCGCTGTTGCCGGTGCGGACGTAGGTCATGGAGTCATAACGGGAGTCGGAGGCGAGGTAGGGCATAGGGTTTCCTTTTTATTATTGTAAACCGTGTAGGGGCGGACGGCCGTCCGCCCCTACACGGTTATTTATAAATCACTCGAAACCTCTCACACACTAACGGCATATCTTCTGAAAATTCCTTGCCGAATTTCGGCAGTACTCGCGAAAAGAAATTTCTGTGTGCCTCGCGCCAGTACTCCAATGAAAAATCGCCCTCACCTTCAGCTTGCGCAAACTCAGAATCGACCTCGTTGTATTTGCGGATTGTCACTTCCGTGGTTTCGATGATACAGAGTGGCTCGCCCTGTCCATCCAGGACAACTGTGATCAAGCCTTCGTGCGGGATGGGTTTGCCTTCCGCCTCCCATCCCCAGAGGGCAGAACAGCTGGCTGTCTTGATGCCGCGGGCAGTCAGCTCGCCCAGCTCATCTGCCATTTCGGGAGAGTCGCCCCCACCTTCAGCAATGTAGGTTTTCGAGTGATACGACGAGTGGGCTGGGAGGATGGAAAGAAATTTTTCCCAGTAGGCGTTTACCGATTCTTCTTTGGTCTCCAATTTTAGATACCTCTTTCTCGCACGCGAAGCGCGGGTGATGATTACCAATCCCAGCTTTTCAAAGCATCCATCGACTTGTAATTTGTCAGATCCAGTTGCAAAGGTGTAATCGATACATACCCGGAAGCCAGCGCACCGACATCCGTTCCCTCCTCGTTGACGCCGGTTGGCAGTTCACCGCCGATCCAGTAGTAGGGGCGGCCGCGCGGGTCCACGCGTCGGTCGAGGGCGTCGCGGTAGACGCGCAGTCCCTGCCGCGTGATCATGATCCCTTTCATCGCATCCACGCTCAAATACGGGATGTTGACATTGAGTACCACGCCGTTCATCAACCCGGCTTCGGCTGCCTTCTTCACCACACGTTTGGCGATCTCTCCCGCGGGACCATAATCCGCCGGGACGTTGGCAGGCTTGTCCTGCGACGCCAGCGAAAAAGCGATGCCCGGCACGCCGGCGATGACTGCTTCCATCGCGGCGGTCACGGTGCCGGAATAGGTCACATCGTGACCGATATTGGAGAAGGGGTTGATTCCCGAAACGACGAGATCGACTTTGTCAATGTAGCCGAGCAGAGGCAGAGCCACACAATCCGAGGGAGCGCCATCGGACATGAAGGCAGGGGAGCCGTCGGCGAGGACGGTCTCGGTGACGCGGATCGGGCGCTCGAGCGTTTTGACGTGCCCCGAAGCCGACCAGTTACGGTCCGGCGCGAAGACGGTCACATTCCCGATCAACCGCATTGCCTGGGCGAGGGCAAGCAGCCCGGGAGCATGGACGCCGTCATCATTGGTAACAAGAATGTGCATGTTGAATTCCGATTTAGATTATGGATTCATGAGGAGACACTTGCGCCTGGGCGCAGTGCTGGTGTTGCTTCGCTACGCTTGCAATGACATCAATGTTTGATGATTATAACGCGCCTGTATAATATCTCTGATGCATCGGCTTTCTTCCTGCTTCGTTTTCCTCTTCCTGGACACCGATATTGCCTCTGCAAAGCAACCCGTTGCCGACACAGCCACTTTCTGGCGTGGACTTTGTCAAGATCTACGATGAGAATGGGACAACGCAAGATTCGAATGGATTGAGCGATTCCCTTCCCGCCTGTTTGCAGCCATAATTAAAAAGTAGGACAAGACTATAGTCTTGTCCTACAAGAGTTCAAGGCAAGTTTTCAGCGTTCAATATAACGTTTCAGGCTCTCGGCGATAGCGGTGTATGCATCCGCATCTTGGCGTAATTGTTCCTCTTGATAGCCAAGGTTTCCATTTTCTTTTACACCACTGCCGCTTCCACCGATTGGATCGGAGGCAGGAAGTCCGCCATCAAATCCCAGCTATCGCCAGAATCGCGGCTGTAAAACAACTGCCCTGTGTGCGTCCCCACATAGATGCCGGCATCTTCGAATGGGTCCGTCGCCATCGCCTCTCGCAGAACAACCAGATGAGCCTTGTCCGGCAAGCCTTTTGTCAACCGCTCCCACGACTCTCCGGCGTCGCGGCTGCGCCAGACGGAGAATTTGCCGTCCACACTCATGCGGAACTCGTCGCTTTCCTCCAGTGCGACATACACCGTGCGCGGGTCGGTGGGGTGGACGGCGACCGGGAAGCCGAAGCGCGCAGGCAGTTTGCCATCGCCAATGTCGATCCAGTCTTCGCCGAAGTTGTCACTGCGGTACACGCCGCAGTGGTTCTGCTGATAGATCAAATTGGGCGTGGAGGGATGCATCGCCATCTTATGCACGCACTGCCCAAACTCGGGGAATCGGTTTGGCATGAAATCGGCGCGCACATTTTTGTTATACGGAGCCCAGGTCTGCCCGCCGTCGTCGGTGCGGTAGCAGCCCGCCGCGGAGACCGCGATATACATGCGTTGCGGATTCGTTGGGTCCAGCAAGATGGTGTGAAGAGCCAGCCCTCCCGCGCCGGGATTCCACTGCCCGCGCTGGGGATGGTCGTACAGGCTTTCGTTCAGCTCCCAGGTCTCGCCGCGGTCTTTGGAGATGAACAGCGAGGCAGGCTGAGCGCCCGCGTAGAGAACGTTTGGCTCACTCTCACGCCCAGGCTTGATGTTCCAGACCTTGATCATTTTCTCGGGCTGTTCCTTGATGCTTTCACCGCCTTCCGAGCGGAACGCTTCCTCCACAGTGCTTGCGGGCCTGCCGGACCTCGATGCGCGTGAGAGGAGCGGCACCTCTCTGGCTTGAGTCCAGGTCTTGCCGAGATCGTCTGAATAATGAGTGGTGGGACCGTAAACAAAGTGACTGGTCGCGGCGTGCAGGCGCTGGTCGCGCGGGTCCATCTGGATGTGCATCACATTCCAGCTCTTGAATTGAATATCACTGACTTTCCAGCGTTTGCGCTTTTCATTGCTCTCGAAGATAAAGCCGCCCTTCTGCGTTCCAACGAAGACCAGAACCTTTTTGCTCATAGGTATCTCCTCTTGTCTGAATCCGAATAAATGTTCTAAAATTATTTTATCACGAACGAAGGATGTGTTGCATTATAAAATATAGGTGAAGTCCACCATTGCAATAAACCTGCCCAACGATTACGATTCCGATCGAAAAGGAGGAAAGGATGAGAAATCAGATATGGATCGCCGTCATCATACTGATCTTTGTGCTGTCGTCCTGCAACCTGCCAGCTCCTCAGATGACAGAATCCCCTGGCTCCTCACCTACGCCCGTGCTTGATACGCCGACATCAAGCATCCCTGTATCCACGCCTGTTGTCCTGGAAACCCCGGTCGATTTTGAGCTTCCTACCATAACCCCGAGTTCTACCCCGAGCGTTGTTCTTGCCTCACCCAGGGACCAGCCGGTCAATTGCCGCTTTGGTCCCGCCACCTCGTACGCTGTCACTGGAGCACTCGTGGTCGGGAGGCAGGCAGAGATCATTGGCAGGAATGCAGATGCCACATGGTGGTACGCCCGCAACCCCAGCGACCCTTCCACATCCTGCTGGCTCTCCGCGGATTTTGTGGATACAGTGGGTGATGTGCAGTCGCTGCCGGTGGTGAATCCACTGGAAAACATGGTGACCGGTATCCAGGTCCACGTGGATCCGCCTGTCATCAATACGGCATGTGACGCGCTGCCGCAGGTGGTGGCCATCAGCGCTCAGATCACTGCCAGCGGACCCTCCACGGTAATCTGGCATTGGCAGGTGAATAATGGCTTCGTTTCGCCGGACAAGCAGATTCTGTTCGCAGCCGGCGATACCAAAACGGTTCAGGATTACTACGAGGTCAGCCTGATCAGCGATTACATCGTACAGGTGCAGACGACCCTGCCAAACATTATGACCGGGCAGGCAAGTTTCAAAGTCGTTTGTACGCCTTGAGCTGCATCCAGCCACCGATATGATCTGTCTATGCTAACTGGATGCGAATTGCGATGGACTATAATCCTTCGCGAAATTGGATCCAGTGCCGTCATGATGCAGCACCTGCTCTCCTTACTCCAGCGGATCAAGATTCAGACCAGGCTGGTATTCGCGAAGGTCCGCGATCTTCGTCCGCGCAGGTGGACTGCCCGGGACCGCGAGAACCTGATTCGCAAGCTGGAGACCAAAAATACTGAGTCAGAGACTCTGCGCAGGAGTCTGGCAAATATTGTCGGCACTCTCGAATTTTCCGAAATCCTTGATCGAATCCTTGCCGAGATCAGGCAGGTCATTCCTTATGATACGGCTTCGGTCTGGCGAGTGGAAGGGACCCAGCAGCACATTATCACCGGGATAGATTTGCCGCCGGAAATCCAGGTCCCCGGCACCATCTTTAACGTGGACGAAGACAATTCGGCATACCCGCTCATTACGGGCGTACAACCTTATATCCTGAACAACGATGTGCAGGCGGAATTGTCGGATTTTCAGGAGCAGCCGCACAATTATGTGCAATCATGGATCGCGATCCCACTGAAAACGCGCGGGAAGATCATTGGCTTGATCGCTCTGGATGGGAAGAGCCGTAACCAGTTCACGGAACATCATGCTGAACTGGCAGTGATGTTTGCCAACCAGCTGGCTATCGCGCTGGACAACTCAAGGCTGTTTTCCGAATTGCAAAACGAACTGGAGGCGCGCCGGAAGCTGATCGCCGAGCTGGAACTAAAAAATGATGAGCTTGAGCGCTTCACCTATACTGTGTCCCATGATCTTAAATCGCCTCTCTTCACCATCCGCGGCTTTTTGGGCTATCTGGAGCAGGACGCAGTGTCCGGGAACCATGAACGTCTCAAAAGCGATGTCCAACGTATCACCGATGCCACCGACAAAATGCAGAGACTGCTGAACGAATTGTTGGAACTCTCTCGGATCGGACGGCTGAAAAATGAGTTTACATACTTCCCGTTTGCAGATCTGGCGCGTGAAGCCGCCGAACTGGTGCACGGACGGATCATGGCACGCGGCGTGTCGGTCCAAATTGACCCGAACCTTCCCACAGTCTATGGGGATCGCCCGCGCCTGACGGAGGTTCTGCAAAACCTGCTCGATAACGCCGCCAAGTTTATGGGCGACCAACCAGCGCCGAACGTAGAGATCGGGCAGGCTGGTGAAGATCCAGAGCGGGGCATGCCCATCCTGTATGTTCGCGATAACGGGATGGGAATCTCTGCCGCTCACCATGAACGCGTATTTGGCTTGTTCAACCAGCTGGACCCAAAGACCGAGGGCACGGGGATCGGGCTTGCTCTCGTGAAGCGGATCATCGAGAGCCATGGAGGCAGGGTTTGGGTCGAGAGCGAACCTAAAGTGGGGACAACATTTTTCTTCACTCTTCCGTCTTCCGCGCCAGACCCAACTTGATTCCGTACTATAATACTGTAGTCCCAGTGCTCGTCGGGGCGCTATCTCATCGAGGAGCATTCTGCATGAAGCGAGCAGTCAGCATCAGCATTGGTTCATCCAAACGCAACAAAGCCGTGGAAGTGACTCTGCTCGGCGAAAAGGTCAGCATCGAACGCATCGGCACGGACGGCGACATGGAAGCCGCTGCCCTGAAATACAAGGAACTGGACGGCAAGGTGGATGCCTTCGGCGTGGGCGGCGCGGACCTGGGCGCACTGGTGGATGGAAAATGGTTCCCATTGTATTCTGTACAACCCATGGTGCGTTTCGTGAAGAAAACACCCCTGGTGGATGGCGGCGGGTTGAAGAATACGCTCGAAAACAAGGCTCCTGCTTTTTTGGATGCGAAAATCGGTGATTACATTAATTCGCGCGGACGCAAAGTGCTGGTGGCGCTTGGCATGGACCGCTGGGGACTCTCGAAAAGTTTTGTCGAAGCCGGTTATGAAACTATTTTTGGCGATTTTATGTTCGGGTTAGACCTTCCGATTGCCATCCACAAGCTCAGTCAATTGAAAACTTTGGGCAACCTGCTGATGCCCATCGTTGGCCGCCTGCCCTTTGCGTGGGTTTATCCTACTGGTGAAAAACAGGAAAAACGCACGCCCAAATGGGGAAAATATTATGCCTGGGCGACTGTGATCGCAGGAGATTGCCATTACATCAAACGCTTTATGCCCGATGACCTGACGGGCAAGGTGATTGTCACGAACACCACCACCCCTGAAGATGTGGAAGCCTTTCGTAAGGCAGGAGTAAAATATCTCGTCACAACCACCCCTGTGCTGGAAGGACGTTCCTTTGGGACGAACATGATGGAGGCTGCCCTGGTGGCTGTCGCTGGCAAGGGGCGCCCGCTGACCTGGCCCGAACTGTCCGAAATGCTCGATAAACTTGGTTTCGAGCCGCAGCTGCAGGAGTTGAATTAAGTAGACAGGTAACGAGTAAGCAGGTAAACAAATTGTGTCCGTGTGTACCTGTCCACTTGTGTACCACTCCAAGGAGAATGTATGGATGCAATCGTAACCGCGGGTGGAATCCCGCGACCCGAAGATCCACTTTACACATATTCATATGGTGATTCCAAGGCGTTGATCGATGTTGCCGGGAAACCCATGATCCAATGGGTGCTGGATGCGCTTGGCGGCGCGAAAAAAGTGGATAATGTCATC
>JAICQC010000099.1 GCA_025938055.1 Anaerolineales bacterium
CCCGGCGGATTCCGTCCGGCGCAGACCAAAGATCCAGATACTAATGCCCAGGAATGCAAGGCTCAGGACCATCGGTATGACAAAGTAATAGAGCCGATCGAAAGCCGGGAAGCGTGTAAGGGTCACATCGACCGTGCGGACGTCCCCTTCTGCCGTGCGCATTTCCACCGGGACTGTCTGCCCCGCCTGAAGCGAACTGAGTGTGCGGTCCAGATCGCGAGCATTCGAAATTGAACGCCCATTGACGGAAACGAGCTGGTCGCCGATCTGAAAACCATGCTCGTACAACGCCCACTGTTGGTTATCCTGACCCGTATCAGAACCGTTCAGTACCATAGTCTGCTCGAAAAACCCGCCAACAAACGGGTTCCTCATCCAGGCAATTCCAAGGAGCAGTGCCGCGCCAAAGATCACCACGGCAAGTGCCTGATATGCCAGGACAACCCACTGGGTGATCTTGCTTAAGATATCATTGACACGATACGATTCGTTCATAGCAGACTGGACAATTCCAGAGAATTTTACACCAGCCCCCCGAGCCTAACTATGGTACTTTCATATCAAAGAAGCAAGGTATTCCGAAGCAGAACGTCCCGAAGGTTTTCGAGAAACCCTCGGGACGTTGACTTTTGAACCTAAATATCGAGATTTCTGACTGCCTTGGCGTGGGTCTGGATGAACTTGCGGCGTGGGTCCACGGCATCACCCATCAGCATGTCGAAGGTGCGGTCGGACTCCGCCGCGTCCTCGATCGTGACGACAAGCAGGGTTCGGTTCTCGGGATTCATTGTGGTCTCCCACAGCTGGGTCGGGTTCATTTCGCCCAGACCTTTATAGCGCTGCAGGCTTGCCTTTTCGCCTACTTCCTTGACGATCTTGTCCTTTTCTTTATCGCTGTACGCATACTTAACTTGATTCTTATAGGCAATGCGATACAGCGGCGGTTGGGCAATATACAGATGACCATCTTCGATCAACTTCGGCATATAACGGAAGAAGAACGTCAGCAACAGCGTGCGGATGTGGCTGCCATCCACGTCTGCATCGGTCATAATGATGATGCGACCATAGCGCAGCCCTTCTACATCGAAGTTATCACCAATCCCTGTGCCCAGAGCAGAGATGAGCGCACGCACTTCGTTGTTACCCAGGATTTTGTCAAGGCGGGCCCGCTCGGTATTGAGGATCTTGCCGCGCAATGGCAGGATCGCCTGGAAATGCCGGTCACGTCCCTGCTTGGCAGAGCCGCCTGCCGAGTCACCTTCCACGATGTAGAGTTCGGTTTTGGATGAATCCCGTTCGGAGCAATCCGCCAGCTTGCCGGGCAGTGTCAGCGACTCGAGTGCCGATTTGCGAATGACAAGATCGCGTGCCTTTTTCGCTGCGTCACGCGCCCGGGCGGAAGTGAGACACTTGGCAATAATCGTCTTTGCTGCTTGCGGATTTTCCTCCAGGAATGTGCGAAACGCCTCAGCCACCACCTGCGTGACGTAGGTCTGCGCCTCAGGGTTCATCAACTTGACCTTGGTCTGCGATTCAAATTGCGGGTTTGGGTGTTTGACCGAAACGATCGCGGTCAACCCTTCGCGTGTATCATCACCTGAGAAGGGCGGGTCCGCGTCTTTGAGCAAGCCGTTCTTGCGAGCATAATCATTGATCACACGAGTGATAGCAGACCGCAAACCGGTGAGGTGTGTGCCGCCATCCACGGTGTTAATCGTATTCGCAAACGAGTACACGGACTCAGTATAGGCGTCGGTGTATTGGATCGCAGCTTCGATCCCGATAGCATCGATGTCCTTTTCCACATGCACCACAGGGTGCAGGTTTTCACGGTTGCGGTTGAGATAACGCACAAAGGAGGTCAGCCCGCCTTCGAAGTAGAAGGTCATCTCGCGGTCGTTGCGTTCGTCCACAAAACGGATGCGGACGCCGCGCGTCACAAATGCCATCTCACGGAAGCGCTGGACTAGCGTATCAAACTTATAGTCAATATCCTCGGTGAAGATTTGCTTATCGAATTTAAAACTTTGCCTGGTGCCAGTATCGTTATCCTTGACTTTACCGACCGGTTTGATCGAGCCCTGAGGCACACCGCGTTTATAGTTCTGCTGCCAAAGCTTTCCGTCACGTTTGATCTCAGTCACCATCCACTCGGAAAGCGCGTTGACGGCGCTCACGCCCACGCCGTGCAGACCGCCCGACACTTTGTAACCACCGCCGCCAAATTTACCGCCCGCACCGATGACGGTCATGACCACATCCACGGTTTCCATGGGCTTGCCGTTCACGTCTCTTTTGGTGGGATGCGGACCCACCGGGATGCCACGCCCGTTATCCTCAACCGTCACACTGCTGTCTTCATGGATGGTGATGTTGATATTGGTGCAGAAGCCCGCAAGCGCCTCGTCGATGGCATTATCCACCACCTCATAGACGAGATGGTGCAGAGCTTTAATGTCTGTACCGCCCACGTACATACCGGGGCGCTTGCGCACATGCTCGATGCCTTCAAGCGCCTGGATGGAACTGACATCATAATTAACCCTGGGTTCTTTTTCTTTCGTCACAAAAGCCTCCAAAATATTTTCACTAGTTCACGAAAAATCGAAAGGGTTCCCGAAAACAGGGGTGCGGGTGGATGCCCGCACCCCTGTTTTCGGGCTTCTCCTGCTCATTTCGTGATCCACTATAAAGATTACACTCGTTGTGCAGGTATGCTTTGTTTCTGTTGTAGTTTCTCAAAAATGGCTTGCAGCCACACATTCATATCTCGATAATACACAAAACTTGCTGCCAGCAATGCGGTCCTGATAAAGGCATGTCCGGCAATGCCCACCAGCAGCATCCACGAATCATCCGGAGGAACGCTCCACAGGTAGTTCAAACCGGTCGAGAGCAGGAAGACCGCAAGGATGAACAAGCCGCTGGTCGGGAGCGTAAAACGTGCCATCTTCAGACTTGTAAAGATCGAATAAAAAGCATTTTGCCCGCGTACAAAAATCCCATGGGGCGTAAAAAACAACGGCACGATCAACCAGAAGGAAAAGACCAGGATGAGCAATAACGCGCCGCTCGCCAGGACCGGGCTCAGCAAAGTCAGAACGGTCAGGATGAGCATGGTCGGGATCATAATAATAATCAAACCGATAACCCACAAGGCTGAGAGGATCAGGGACTGGATGACAGCCCACGAAAAACTGATCTTCGCTTCTGGATGTGCATCGCCCAGGACAATCCTCGAGACCCAGCGGAAGTACAGCCCGCCTACGACCCAGCCCAGGATCACAAACACAAGCGCAAGCCCAACCAAGCCGGGATAAGAGGAGACATGCAGCACATTCCCGCCACCCAACGGGGTTTCTACAGGCATCGTCTGCGCCAGCAAGCTCGAAACACCGATCGGAAACAATTGCAGCTTGCTAAACAGGCTCAGCAGGTTAAAACGCTCCATTAAATCACTGAACGCAGCCTGGTACTCTGTAAATCTCTGCAGATCTGCAGCAGAGGTCAGAGTCCGCCGTGCCTGGCTGAACACAATCTCGAAGAACGGCCTGACCAGCCTGCCTACGCTCAAACGTGGTCCCAGCCACAGGAATATATCCAACAGGAGTGGCAGAAGGATGAGCCATACATGGCTGGAGACGGCGTCGAAACCCGCCCTTAACGCTCCCATCACGCCCGGCGGCGGTGGGAGTTCTCCCAGATTCTGCCTGTTCATAACCAGTTGATTCTACCATATTGACCCCGTCTTGGCATCCAACTATGAGGCAGGTACAATGCTATTTATGAATGAACAGCGGTATTTGCCGAATGCTGACCGGATCGGCATGCTCACGTCCACGGTTTTGCTGGCATTTGCCCTTGCACATCTGATTCAAGCCCCGGAATTCAACATCGAAATACAGCTGCCGGGCTTTTTCCTCCTGCTTCCGTTGAACCTGACGACTGCCATGAGCCTGCTAACCGCCGGGCTGACCGCTACCGGTATGGACTGGCTGCTGCGCGCCCACCCCTCACTGGATGGCCGCCCAACCTATCAGTGGTGGCTCTTGCCCACGCTGACGACTTTTGTGATCGGCGTACCGCTTTCCAGCCTCCCGCCTGGAGCCGCCTGGGGAACTGGCTTGATCGTCGCGGGAATTTTCCTCTTTTTTGTCTTCGTTGCTGAATATATTGTTGTGGACCCGGGCGCGCCCTATTATGCAATCTCCATGGCGGGCTTGACCGCCATATCCTATACCCTCTTTTTCGTTCTCGCCGTTGGGCTCCGGTATGGCACGGTCCGGCTCTACATCCTTGTCCCGGCGTTGTTTCTTGCCGCGGCGCTCGCCAGCCTGCGCATCCTGAACCTGCGCCTCACTGGTCGCTGGGAATATGCCTGGTCGCTGGGGATTGCGTTCGTCTGCGTGCAGATAGCAGCAGGCTTGCATTACTGGCCCCTTTCGCCCATCCAGTTTGGGTTGATGCTGGTCGGGTCTCTCTACGGGTTGACAAGCCTGGCGGTGAACCTGGGTGAAGACCAGCCTGCTCGTCGTGCCGTGCTTGAGCCCGCGATCGTCATCGGGATGTGCTGGGGACTGGCAATATTCATCCAATAATGATGAAGCACACGCTCTCGATAAGCAGGAAACTCTGGCAGGAAATGCTGGATCACGTCAGTGAGCATGCTCCTCTGGAAGCCTGTGGATTGCTGGCAGGAAAACACGACAAGGTGAAGAAAGTGCTCCTCGTGCGGAATCAGGCACAAAGTCCCGTGCGATTCGTAATGGACCCTTATGAACAGCTCCAGGCTTTCAACTGGATCGAATCCAACGGGCTGGATCTGCTCGGCATCTTCCACTCCCATCCCGCGGGGTCAGATGCTGTCTCCGCGACTGATATTGCCGAAGCAGCTTATGAGGTTGTCCATGTCATCTGGTCGCGGAATGACGGTCACTGGCAACCGCGCGGCTTCTGGATCGAGAATGGCAGTGTGACCGAAGTGCCTTTACAAATATCCAAATAGAGCAACCATCTTGGCTGCCTTGTGTTTCAGGTAATACATCATCTCGGAGGATCAAACGTTATGCAGATGTTGATCGGCATTGGGGCTGTCATCATCGGGTATGTTCTGGGTTCCATTCCCTTTGGCTTGTTGATTGTAAAGATGAAAACCGGGAAGGACATTCGCACCGTGGAAAGTGGGCGGACCGGCGGGACGAATGCTGTGCGAGCTGCAGGCTTGGGGGCGGGTCTGCTGACAGCTCTCTGCGACGTCCTAAAAGGTGCAGCTTAGGTCTGGATCGCCCAAATGCTTCTCCCGGAGAATCACATCGTTCATATACTGGCTCCCCTGGCGGCGATCCTTGGACATAACTACTCGTTATTTCTGATCAGGAGGGATGAGGACGGAAGATTGCGCTTTCATGGGGGCGCTGGCGGCGCGCCGGCTCTGGGGGGCGCGATGGGTCTGTGGTTGCCTATCTTCCCAATCGTGCTCGCAGCCGGCGCGTTGATCTGGTTCACGCTGGGGATTGCTTCCCTAACGACCATGGCAATCGGTCTGGTTGTGACGATTGTCTTCGCACTCTACGCCGGACAGGGACTCCTGGAACCCGTCAATATTTGGTACGGGGTGATCGCTGAAATTTTTTTGATCTGGGCGTTGCGTCCCAACATCAAAAAGCTTCTGGCTGGCAATGAGCGTGTGGTCAAGTTCAGTCTGAATGGATGGCTGAGAGCCCGCAAAAAAGCCCGGGCAGAATCCCATAAATAAAAGTGACGGTCGTTGCGACCGTCACTTTTTACGTAAACTGCTGGAGCAGAGCACGCAGGTTTCTTTGGTGCAGGGTCTGCGCCAGTCCGCCGAGATACACACGGCTTTTCCCACATGACTCGATGCTGATCTCATCCAGAAGCTCGACCGCATTCTTCCTGCGCGAGATGGCTCGGACCGCCTTCTTAATCGCCGCGAGGTAATTCAGATTCTCCTTCACTGCCGCGTCGATCTCACCGCGCAGGATGATATCGCCGTGACCCTGCACGATGTTTTCAAGCCCCATGCGTCCAATACGTTTGATCGATGCCATGATATCATCGATATTTCCATCCACGATATATGGCAGGGGCATAAAGGCATCCCCAGCAAAGAGGATGCGGTCCTCCTCCACCAGCACTGTGATTCCATCCTGGCTGTGGCCCAGAGCGGGCGAGATGATCAAATTCTTCTTCCCGACCCGCAGCGTGACCTCTCCATCGGTAAATGTCATCTGTGGCAAAACGATCTTCACCTGCCGGAGGACAGGATTCTGCTTCTGCCCTCCGTCCAGAGACGGGATGCCGCGCTCGATCAGCAGGTCTCGGCACTGGGCGTGCGCGATCACCGTCGCGCCGGGGAAGAAGCAATTGCCCCAGGCATGGTCAGCATGGTAATGTGTGTTGATTACATACCGTACCGGTACGTTCAATTCGTGTTCGATAAATTCACGGATACTTAATGTTTCGTCTGGCAACGCCAGCGTATCGATGACAACCGCCCATTGAGGTCCTGCAACCACCCCTGCTGTTACCTGAGCATAGACTTCACTCTGGAACCAAAAAACATTTTCTGAAACTCGTTCGCGATGCATTAAAATTCCTTGTGAATTTTTTCTATTGATAGCACAAATAAGGGTGAAAATCAAGTTGACTAGACAAGCTTATGAATTTCCTTACATTCTCGTAAGGTGTTTTCGAACGATTGCTTGCCGTTGAACTTCTGCCGTGATACACTTTGCAGGGTATGACCAAAAGCCTGTTGATCGTGAGCGCGGATACCAAGTTTGCACAGGTGCTGCTGCATGGGCTGGAGCAGGAAGGCTATCGCGCTCAGATTACAAAAGGAAAGGGCGAATCGGTCGTCCGCGCCGACGAGGAAAACTCGTCGCTCGCCTTCCTCGACATGGACCTTGGTTATCGGGCTGTTCTTGAGATCGGCCTGGCGTTGCGGATGCTCAACCCGGCGATCAATCTCGTGGTGTTTTCAAGCGAAGATGTCGCGCCCACACTGGATGAGCTCCACCCCTGGATCTTGTCGCCCAAGCCATATTATTTACCGGATGTGTTAAACATGCTAAACGATCCTTCAAAATACTCCAACCGACCCGCTCCGCGGGACGTCCAAACCAGCAGTGCCCCCCTGCCCTGGTTGCAGGACGTGACCCGCGCCGCCCAGCATCTGACACGTCTGACGCTCGAATCCTCGGCGCAGGCGGCACTGATTACTCGTGGCGACAATCTCTGGGCGTATGCCGGTCAGCTTTCACAGGGCGCGGCAAAAGAACTGGCGATGGCAGTCACACGTCACTGGGACGGGCAGAAAGGGAGCGACCTGCTGCGCTTCGTCCGCCTGGAGGCGACCAAGGCAGAACATATGCTCTATGCTACCCGCCTGGCAGATGACGTGGTTCTGGCGCTGGTCTTCGACGCGGAAACACCGTTCAGCACCATCCGCACGCAGGCTGGGCAGCTGGTCAATAGGCTCTCAACACAAAACCCGGAGGTGGCAGAGTCGCCTGTCGGGCAGAAACCGCTCCCGGCTTCCTACGATGTTCCGACGGAACATCTTGAAGATGACAGCAACCCGGATCTGGACATCCCCAGCATTGCAGACATTCTTTCAGACATCCCTCCTCCAAGGCCCGACCCCGGCGTCAGCTCATTCGAGGAGGAAGAGGATTTCGTGCCGCATCCTTCCCCTTCGCGTTCGAATCAGTATAGTCGTGAGAGTTCCCCGGCGATGCGCGCAGACGAGGTCCTGTTGTCCAATCAGGATAATGAACAAACCGTGGAACATGTCATCGAGGATTTCGATGCGACGATGCCTTCGAAATCGCGCAGGCGCCCCGAAACGCCGGTTCGCAGACCGATGCCAGGCGAATTGGACGAGACCCGCCCTCATTCGATCACAGAAGTGGCTGGACGTGTGATGCTCGAGCCCATCTCCCCCGGACTCTACAACCTGACTTATGCCTGTTTGCTCGTGCCGCGCTTTAGTTCCCACTATCTCACCGGCGACATGGCGGATCGCATTTCCGAATGGCTGCCACAAATTTGTATTGCCTTTGGCTGGCGTTTGGAATATCTGGCTGTGCGTCCTGAATATGTTCAGTGGGTCTTGAATGTGCCCCCGGCAACCTCGCCCGGATACCTGATGCGCATTATCCGCCAGCAGACTTCTGAGAAGATATTCACCGAGTTCTCGCGTTTGAAGAAGGAAAATCCTTCTGGCGATTTCTGGGCGCCGGGATACCTGATCATGGGCGGCACGCAGCCGCATCCCCCGCAGCTGGTAAAAGACTATATCAAACAGACCCGCACACGACAGGGATATTCACAGCCAAGAAAGTGATCAATCTCCCACAATGACATCGACCACGCGGAGTATAATACCTCCGCGTTTCTATTTAATACGCGCTGGAAACGTTTTACTACTCACTTGATCCTGACAACCGGAACTGAACATGCCTTCTACTCTTTACCTGATTGACGGACACGCACTCGCTTATCGCATGTATTTTGCACTGACCGCCGGCGGCAGCAGCACGCGCTGGCAGACATCGACGGGGGAGCCCACCGCCGGTACGTATGGCTTCGCCCGTGAACTCCTGCGCATCATCGAACAGGAAAAACCTGATTACATCGCGGTTGCCTTCGATACCGGCAAAACATTCCGGGATAAGATCTTCCCTGCATACAAAGGGACACGTGCCAAGATGCCCGATGACCTCAGCCCGCAGATCGGGCGCATCCGAGCGATGATCGATGCGTTCAACATCCCGCGGCTCGAGATGGAAGGTTTCGAAGCAGACGATGTACTTGGCTCCATCGCGCGCACGGCTGCCGAACAGGGATTGGGCGTCAAGATCATCACCGGTGATCGCGACCTGCTGCAGCTCGTCAATGAACGCACTACAGTCTATCTGGCGGGCGATGACCAGAACTACATCACCGACGAGGATGTGGTCAAGAAGCTCGGCGTCCCGCCCGATAAAGTGGTGGACTACAAAGCGCTAGTCGGCGACAAGTCGGATAACATCCCCGGTGTGGCAGGTATTGGTGAAAAGACCGCCATCGCCCTTATTCAAAAATTTGAGACGCTCGATAATATTTATCAAAACATCCACCAGGTGGAAAACCGCTGGAAGACCAGGCTCGAACAAAACCGCGAGAACGCCTTTCTCAGCCGCGCGCTCGCCCAGATCAAAACTGACCTCAACATCAAACTCGATCTCGAGCGTGCCCGGGCAGACGGGTTGAACCTCCCAGCCATCGAAGCAATTTTCAAGGAATTGGAATTCCGCTCGCTTCTCAAGACCCTCGACCGTCTTGCAGGGAAGGACCCATCTGTAGTTGCTGCTTCATCAACACCCCTCCAAGCTGGCGGGCAGATGTCAATGTTTGCGAGCGAAGCGAGTGAGACGCATCCGGCAGTGGTGTACACACCGGCAACCACGCTGAACATAGAAGTCAAGATCGTGGACACGCAGGAGAAACTGGCTGAGCTCGTTAAGGAGTTGAATCAGGCAAGCGTGATTTCCTTCGATACCGAAACTACTTCAACCGCAGAGATGAAAGCGGACCTCGTCGGCATTTCGCTGGCGGTCAGGGAAGGTGAAGGCTATTACATCCCGGTGGGACATCGTGCTGGTATAAATCTTCCGCTCGAGACGGTGCTTTCTGCCCTGAAGGGACCGCTGACCGACTCGAAGATTGGCAAGGTCGCGCATAATGCAAAGTACGATTACATCGTGCTGGCAAAACATGGATTGCGCGTCTCACCGCTGACGTTCGACACCATGCTGGCGGAATTCATCATCGACCCATCCTCGCGCAACCTTGGCCTGAAGAATCTCGCCTTTGTAAAACTCGGCGAAGAGATGACCCGCATCGAAGACCTGATTGGCAAAGGCAAGAAACAAACCACTATGGCAGAGGTGGCGATCGAATCGGCTGCGCCATATGCGGTGGCAGATGCCGAGATCACGCTTCGTCTTCTGCCTATTCAGCAGGAGGACTTGAAGCGCGTCAACGGGGAAAAACTCCTCTATGAGATCGATCTTCCTCTCACCCCTGTCCTGGCAGATATGGAGATGGCGGGCATCTCACTGGACCTGCCCTTCTTTCAGGAAACTGCTAAACGACTCGAAAAGCGACTGGCAGAGATCGAAAAGCAGGTCTTCGACTCGGTGGGCAAACCGTTCAACATCAACTCCACGCAGCAGCTTTCGGATGTGCTCTTCAAGCAGCTGGGGCTCGAACCCCCAGACCGGGGCAACAAAACTGCCAGCGGACATTTCTCCACTTCGGCAGGTGTGCTGGACCTCTTACGCGGCAAACACCCCGTTGTGGACTGGGTGCTGGAACATCGCGAACTCTCAAAGCTAAAGTCAACCTATGTAGATGCGCTGCAAGCCGCGCTCAATTCGGAAACAGGCTGCGTGCATACCTCCTACAGCCAGGTGGGCGCGGTGACAGGACGCCTGTCGTCCTCGGACCCGAACCTTCAAAACATTCCCATCCGCACGGAGGAGGGACGCCGCCTGCGCCACGGATTCGTCGCGAGCAAAAAGGGCAGCGTGCTTCTTTCGGTGGATTACTCGCAGATCGAGCTGCGCATCGTCGCGCACATGGCGCAGGACGAAGGCATGCTGGCAGCCTTCCGCGCCGGTGAGGACATCCACGCCACGACCGCCGCAGCCATTTACAATGTTGGTTTTGATGAGATCACCAAGAATATGCGCCGCCGCGCCAAAGCCATCAACTTCGGCCTGATCTATGGGATGTCTGTGTTTGGACTCACTCGTTATACAGACCTGACACTGGCAGAGGCGTAGACATTTGTGAAGGCATACTTCCAAAAATTCCCCGGCGTCAAAAAATATCTGGATGGCATCCGCAAACAGGCTGCGCAGCAGGGGTATGTTGAGACATTGCTCGGACGCAGGCGTTACTTCCCGGCGCTGCAAACCAAAGCCAATGTCCAGGTCAAGAACCGGGAGGAACGTGAAGCCATCAACGCGCCGGTCCAGGGTACCGCGGCAGATATCATGAAGCTCGCCATGTTGAAAATCCCTCCGGCGTTGAAGGAAGCCGGTTTGGGCGCCCGGATGCTTCTGCAGGTACACGACGAACTGGTGTTCGAATGCCCAAAGAACGAACTGAAAGAGACCGCGCGCATCGTTCAGGAGGCGATGGCTACTGCCTATCCGCTGAGCATCCCCCTCTCCACCGAAGCGCGCTACGGTGTCAACTGGGGCGAGACCAAATCAATATGATGAATGTCACGTTGAAAACGTGATCTACACAAAATTGAGCCCTTTGTAGGGGTAACTGAAAATCCCTCTACGTTATAATTGTAAGCAGATCATGAAAAAGCAAAGAGAAGCCCGAAAACAGGGGTACGGACGCACACCCGCACCCCTGTTTTCGGGGACCCATTCGATTTTTGTAAAGCACTGACTATCACTATGCCCGGACGAGAAGACATCTTCCAGAAATCCATGAACGAAGGCCACTCCGCCGCCTGGGACCAGGAATGGGGCAAGGCAACCGCGGCATATCGCAAAGCCCTGCAGGAGATTCCCGATAATCCCAAGGCTCTCAACAGCCTCGGGCTGGCGCTCTTCCAGCAGGGTAATTACGAGGAAGCCCTGCAGATCTATAAGCGCGCCGCGCAGGTGTCGCACCAGGACCCAAGCCCTATGGAAAAACTTGCGCAGCTGCTCGAGCGTACGGGGCATCTTAAGGAAGCGATCGATGCCGCCTTGAGAGCCGCGGAGCTTTTCCTCAACCAGCGCGATGTGGATAAAGCCATGGAGAACTGGGTGCGCGTCACCATGCTCGATCCCGATCATGTGATGGCGCATTCGCGCCTCGCCCTTGCTCATGAGCGTCTCGGTCACAAGCCTCAGGCTGTGGCTGAATTCCTTGCGGTTGCAAGTCTTGTCCA
>JAICQC010000576.1 GCA_025938055.1 Anaerolineales bacterium
GGTCGAGCTGGCGGCGCAGGGTGTTGATCTCGTCAATGGGCGCGCCGCTGGATAACAATAAGGATGTTAGCGCCTGTAAATCCTCCAACGGAACCGATGGCGCGGTGACCAACGCCGAGCCGCCGCCTGAAATTAAACATACCAAAGTGTCCTGCTCTTTCAGGGACGAAACAAATGCCAGCACGCGTTCCCCGGCTTCCACCGACCGCCCATCCGGGACAGGGTGCCCACCCTCCAGTACGTCATACAGCCTCGAGGTTCCACGCGGAGCGAACTTCGTGACGGCGAGCCCGCCTTCTAAAGGGATCCGTTCCGCGAGCGCGTCCATCATCGGGATGGCAGCCTTCCCAATCGCCAGACCGAACACGCGACCGTCAATCTCTGGCAAATGGTTTTGCACTGCTTTGTACGGATCAACAGCCTCCAATGCCGCAGCCAGGATGCGCATCACGCGCGCGTCGTTCAGACTGTGTGTTGCAAAACTGTGGCTTTCCATATCTGTTATCATAACAGAAACATTTTGCGGAGAAACGATGTCGAAACCAAAAGTGTTTGTCACGCGCCCAATTCCTGAGGAGGGTTTTGAGATCATCAGGGACTTTTGCGAAGTGGATCTGTGGCAAAGTGAATTGCCCCCATCCCGCGCTGAATTATTACTGCATGTGCGTGGCGTGGACGGTTTGTTGTGCCTGCTCACCGATAAGATCGATGGCGAAGTGATGGAGGAAGCGGGTCCCCGGTTGAAAGTGATCAGCAACCATGCAGTGGGGTTTGACAACATCGATTTGAATGCAGCGACAGCCCGCAGGATTCCGGTAGGCAATACGCCGGGTGTGCTGACTGATGCCACGGCTGACTTTGCCTTCGCCTTGATGATGGCAGTGGCACGCCGCATTCCGGAGGCAGAGCGTTACGTTCACGAGGGAAAGTGGAAAACCTGGGGACCGATGACTCTTCTTGGGGTCGAGCTGAAAGGCGCCACGCTTGGCTTGGTCGGCTTCGGACGGATCGGCAAAGCCGTGGCGCGCCGCGCAGCCGGGTTCGATATGCGCGTGATCTATTATGACCCGAGCGAGAAGGAGCAAGTTGCCGACCTCAACGCGAACCAGGTGGATCTTGAAAC
Organism: Anaerolineales bacterium; assembly: GCA_025938055.1. The sequence continues at coordinate 1,124 of JAICQC010000576.1, forward strand.
TCTGCTCAAAGAAGCAGATTTCATCTCGCTGCATACACCTCTGACTCAGGATACCCATCACATGATCGATGCTCAGGCACTATCGAAAATGAAGCCAAACGCCGTGCTCGTGAACACTGCGCGTGGTCCGGTCGTAGATCCGGACGCACTCTATGAAGCCCTGAGAGATCATCGTATCTTTGGCGCCGGACTGGACGTGACTGACCCGGAGCCAATCCCGATGGATAGCCCATTACTAACACTCGATAATGTAATCATCGCGCCGCACATCGCCAGCGCCAGCCAAACATCGCGTGACCAGATGTCCTGGATGGCAGCCCAAAACCTGATCGCGGGCTTGAAGGGCGAGCGACTGCCCAATTGCGTCAACCCGCAGGTACACCGAGAGTAAATCACTGCGGACTCCTGTGCTACAATTTCGTCGCTAGCTTTAAGTTCGTTTTCCCATTCTGATCAACCCAGCCCGTATTGTTGCAACGTATCTGATGTCTCTTTCGCTTCAGTGTATAGAGACCTATTCAATTTTCCCGGAGGATAAAAATGACCCATTCCGCGCGTCCACGCATCCTTTACTTATTTCTGATCGTTGTCTTTCTGCTACCCGCATTCGCTGGCTTCGGAGTACAGACCGCGACAGCCAAGCCCAAAGACGTTCAGCGTACTGTCGAAAGCTATGAGTTGATCGGCACCGTAACGTTTCCTACGGGCATGCAATTCGACGGCACGGAAGTTGGAGGTTTATCCAGCATAGCCCATGATACGCGCCGCGAGATCTATTACGCGATCTCCGATGACCAGGGCACGATCGACCCGGTCCGTTATTACACCCTGTCCATCGATCTTGCGGACGGTCAGTTGGACGATGGGGATATTACCTTCCTGGATGTCACCACCATACTGGATCCATCAGGTGTGCCCTACGCCCCCGGCTCACTCGATCCGGAGGGCCTGGCGCTGGCACATCAGGGCTCACTGTACTTCTCTTCAGAAGGGTTTGCCAACCGGACTCCTCCAGTCGATCCTTTCATCAACAGGTTGAATCTGAACGGGCGGCAAACGAAGTCACTGCATATCCCCGAGAAATTCCTCCCGGATGGGACGGGTACTCAGGGTGTGCGTCTCAACCTGGGGTTCGAGAGCCTGAATGTCACCCCTGATCAGAAGAC
>JAICQC010000561.1 GCA_025938055.1 Anaerolineales bacterium
ATCAACAAGGGATTTGCGCGTGCAAATGGCGAGATCGTCGCCTGGCTGAACTCCGATGATTATTACATGCGCAATACAGTCTCTTTCGCCGTACAGTGTTTCGAGCAAAACCCGGATGTGGTCATGGTATATGGGGATATGCTTGCCGTCGACGGCGATAGCAGCGCGATTAACGTTTTGAAATATAAGCAGGTGTCCCTGGAGGATTTATTATGCTTCCAGATCCTTGGGCAGCCAAGCGTTTTCTTCCGGCGGTCCGCCCTGGAAAGAACGGGGGTCTTGGAACCCAGTTTTCATTTCATGCTCGACCACCATCTCTGGATCCGCCTGGCACAGCAGGGCAGGATTCTGCACGTGCCGCAGGTCTGGTCGGCAGCGCGCTATCATCCCCTGGCAAAGAACCGTGCCAGAGCCGCCGAGTTTGGACGGGAAGCCTTCAGGGTGCTGGATTGGGCGAAGAAACAGCCAGGTTTGGCAGAGGTATTGTCAAAGGTCCAGCGCCGCGCTCTTGCCTCTGCACACCGCTATGATGCGCGCTACCTTCTCGATGGCGGGCAGGCGGCTGCCGCGTTAGGGGCATGGTTTCAGGCGCTTTTCCTCCACCCGCCAACTGCCCTGGAGCGGCTAAACCTCTTTGTCTCTTCTATTCTCGTGTTGACGGGGCTAAGCCGTCTGCGTGAGGCGATCCTTCGTCGTCGCCAGCGGAAGCTTTCTGGGAATAAGTAAAAGGCTGAATCTGATAAAATACTTCGGCTTATGTCCCAGACAACTTTGTTTTCGTCCCGGGCGGCGCGGACCTTCGCGCTGATTTTGGTTTTTGGCGCAGCTCTGGCGATCCGCCTGTATGACCTCACCGACCTCCCCCTGGACTTTCATCCTACACGACAACTGGTCTCATTCATCAAGGCGCGTGGGTTGTATTACCAGACCAAGCCCGAGGGCGTCTCTGCAGAGGAGCTGAAGACGGCGGTCCGCTTCGCCAAGCTCAAAGCGGACGTTGAACCTGTCGTCTTTGAAAATCTGGTGGCGTTCACGTATCGGTTCACAGGGGAACAGATGTGGGTTGCCCGTATCTATTCCTCGTTGTTCTGGTTGATCGGCGGAATCTTCCTTTTCCTTTTGGCGCGTAACTTTGTCTCTTTCGACGGCGCGCTGGTCTCCACAGCGTACTATCTGCTGTTCCCCTATGCGATCATCGGCAGCCGGAGCTTCCAACCGGACCCGTTGATGATTATGCTCATCCTGGCGTTCTGGTGGGCGTTCTCACGCTGGGTGCGCCTTCCATCCTGGAGTTATGCCATTCTTTCAGGGCTCCTGGGCGGGCTTGCCATCTTCATCAAGTTTTCCGCTGCGTTTTTTGTGATCGGCGGCGCGCTGGGGTTGGCATTAGCGCATTTTACGCTGCGCGACCTGCTTCGCAATGCTCAGGTTTGGATCATTGCCGTGCTGGGTGCGTTGCCCGCAGTACTGTATCTGATCTATGGCATTTTCGTCCGGGGTGACCTTGCCAGCCAGTTCAGCGGGCGCTTCGTTCCGGCATTGATGTTCAATCCGTTTAACTACCTCCAATGGGAAGTCAAGATGAGCATGGCAGCCGGGGGCGTCTTTGTCATGCTGGGTTTGCTGAGTCTCTTTCTGAGCCAGGACAGAAATCTGCGAGTTTTTTTATATAGTCTATGGACTACCTATATTTTGTTCGGTCTTTTCTTTAATTATCATATCGCCACGCATGATTATTATCATCTGCCCTTCATTCCCATTGTGGGGCTGTCGCTGGCACCGCTCGGGGATTGGTTTTTCGCGCGCTTGAGGGAAGCTGTCATTCAGCCCTGGGCAAGAATCGCTGTATGTGTCATCCTTATCTTTGGATTGTTTTCTGTGGTGTGGGATGTGCGTAATCAGATGAAAGCCATCGATTATCGGCCTGAAGCCGCCATGTGGGCGGAGATCGCTGAGCATTTCGACAAAGATGCACGTGTCGTGGCATTGACTCAAGATTACGGTTCCCGGCTCGAATACTGGGGCTGGCGCGATTCTGTGAATTGGCCACATACAGGCGACGCGGGGTTTGTTAACCTGCGCGGCGGAATTCTTTCCTTCGACGATCTCTTCGACCGTTATGCTTCGAAAATGAGTTATTTCCTCGTGACCGATTTTGAAGAATTCGATCGGCAGCCGCAGCTCAAAGAGCGCTTATTGACTTTCTATCCAGTGACTTCTGAGGGAGATGGCTACTTGATCTTTGATTTGAAGAATCCAATCCAGCAGGATGCAAGCAGTTCATGACCTCGCCCGAGCTTTCCATCCTCGTTCCTGCCTACAACGAAGAAGCTCTGATCGTAAGCACGTTGGACGATATGTAAAAACCTGAATCTGATAAAATACACGGGTTCATATTCCAATTTATACTATTTCAACTGCATGATATCCATGTATAAGGAGGGGAATAGATGTATTCAAAATTTTTGCCAACTTAATTGCTCGATAAAGGTAGTGCTATGAGGATGTTTCATGACGTGGATTTTGATTCGCGGCTGCA
>JAICQC010000281.1 GCA_025938055.1 Anaerolineales bacterium
AATACCACACGCGGGATGGCTTTTCAACCCGCTCCGCCCAACACAAGATGCCTGAGGAATACTGGAAGGGCTTTGCCGAAGTATGGTACCAGGCTTCATCGCTGAATCGGCTTGTCATGAAAGCGCTTAAAAAAACAAAAGTTTCCGCTGTTGCTCTGGCACCCTCGGCAAACGTCATCGCGAGCGACGGGCAGGTCTCGATCTGGGAGATGACTCCGGTTCGCATGGCGCTGGCAGCAGGGTTGGTTCCTGTGATCTATGGAGATGTAACGTTCGACGAAGTGCGAGGCGGGACGATCCTTTCCACCGAAGACCTGTTCGGCTTTCTGACGCGGGCGCTCAACCCGGAACGGATCCTGCTGGCAGGGCTGGAGGAGGCCGTCTGGGCAGACTTTCCCGCCCGGACGCGCAAGCTTGAAGTCATCACGCCACAGACGTTCAGCGAGATCAGCCAGGGTGTGGGAAAGGCAGATGGCGCCGATGTCACCGGCGGTATGGAAGCCAAAGTCACGCAAATGCTGGACCTGGTCCGACAGAACCCCGAACTGAAGATCCAGATATTTTCAGGCGCAGAACCGGGGAACATTGGGCGCGCCCTCGCCGGGGAAACGCTGGGGACATGGATTTCCGCATAATTTCTTGCCAACGGTGATCGAAAAAGTTATACCTCTACTCGCGAAGACGAGGGGCTGAAGGCTACTGCAAACGACATAAACATTCTGATCATTGTCCTGAATTTCGCTGCAAAGGAGAAAATATGGTTACCAGCAAGTCATCCGTCAAAAAACCCAAGGGCACCAAAGGACTATCAAAGAAAAAAGCTATTATCAAAAAGCCTTCTGCAAGAGGGACAAGCACGCTTTCAGCCAACGGAAAAAAAGTCACATTTACGCCGACGAAACTTAAACTCCTGCGTCCTGTTCCATCCGATATTGAGATCGCGCAGGCAGGCAAGCTCAAATCCATCCTTCAAATTGCTGCTGAGCTCGGCATCCGCGAAAATGAACTCGAACTGTTCGGTCCGTACAAAGCCAAGGTTAAGCTCGAAATCCTCGACCGGCTCGCCAAACGACCCAACGGCAAATACATCGATGTGACCGCCATCACGCCGACACCGCTCGGGGAAGGCAAGACCACGACCACCGTCGGTCTGAGCCAGGCGCTCGGCGCACATCTGGGTAAGCGAGTCATAACCGTCATACGCCAGCCCTCGCAGGGACCAACGTTCGGCATTAAGGGTGGCGCGGCGGGTGGAGGCTACTCGCAGATCATCCCGATGGAGGATTTCAACCTGCACCTGACAGGCGACCTCCATGCAATCACCGCCGCGCATAACCTGTGTTCCGCGGCGCTCGATGCGCGCGTGATGCACGAATCGATGCAGGATGATGAAAAACTCTTCAACGCTCTTTGCCCGCCTAACAAACAGGGCATTCGCAAGTTTTCTCCCACTATGCTGCGCCGCCTTAAAAAACTCGGCATCGACAAGACCGATCCCAACGAGTTGACATCGGACGAGCGCAGCCGCTTCGCTCGTCTTGATATCGACCCGAACGGCATCCAGTGGCGGCGTGTCATCGACGTGAATGACCGCTTCCTGCGCGAAGTGATGGTTGGTCTTGGCAAGGACGAAGCCGGTTTCGAGCATCGCTCTGGCTATGACATCACCGTCGCTTCGGAGATCATGGCAATCCTGGCTCTGACCACCAGCCTCGAAGATATGCGCAACCGCCTTGGCCGCATGGTTGTCGCCACCAGCCGCAAGGGCGAAGCCGTCACCGCCGAAGATCTGGGTGTGGCTGGCGCGCTGACCGTTTTGATGAAGGACGCCATCAAGCCCAACCTGATGCAAACCCTCGAAGGGACTCCTGCCTTCGTCCACGCGGGACCGTTCGCCAACATTGCGCATGGGCAGTCTTCCATCATCGCCGACAAGATCGCCCTCAAGCTGGCGGATTACGTGGTCACCGAATCGGGCTTCGGCGCGGACATCGGCATGGAAAAATTCATGGACATCAAGTGCCGCTACTCGGGCTTGACCCCACAGGTGGTGGTGCTTGTTGCCACCGTCCGGGCCCTCAAGATGCATGGCGGCGGACCCAAAGTTGTGGCGGGCAAACCGCTTGCAGCCGAATACACGGAAGAGAATCTCGATCTGCTGCGCAAGGGTCTGCCGAATATGATCCAGCACATCGAGAACGCACTTAAGTTTGGCGTCAAAGCGGTAGTTGCCGTGAATTCTTTCGCAACGGACACAACTGCCGAGGTGGAGCTTATCTGTCAGGCGGCGCTGGAAGCGGGCGCGATGGACGCGGTCGTCTCCCGTCACTGGATGGAGGGCGGCAAGGGCGCGGCGGCACTGGCGGAGGCAGTGGTTAGGGCAGCGGAAAAACCCAGCAGCTTCCAATTCCTGTATCCCCTGGATCAGCCGATTAAGACCAAGATCGAGACTATCTGCCGCGAGATCTATCGCGCTGACGGCGTGGACTACTCCCCTGAAGCCGAATCCAAGATCGAGCGATTCACCAAACTTGGCTTCGCAGACCTACCTTTATGCATGGCAAAGACCCATCTTTCCTTTAGTACAGATCCAGCTCTTAAAGGCGCGCCGCGCGGCTTCCGCGTATTGATCCGTGACATTCGCGCTTCGGTGGGCGCGGGATTCCTCTATCCGCTGCTCGGGGAGATGCGGACGATGCCCGGGCTGCCGACACGCCCCGTTTTCTATGATGTGGATCTGGACCTGGCAACAGGCAAGGTCGTGGGCTTGTTCTAGGCATTAAGAGACCCTAAAGGTTTCGTCCCCTTCGTTACAGTTCGGGATGATTTGCAAAAACCTTTAGGGTCTTATTCTTTTAACGAGCCTGCACGTAGTAGATCTTCCCGCCATCGGCCTCATAGACCAGCTGCACATTTGCAAACTCCCCGATCTTTTCCGGGGCAAGATAATGTTTGTATTCATTCGGTTCGAACCAGATAATGTAACCGGGGTTATCGTGGGGCCAGCCTGCATAGACGGTCGACGCCTCGTCGTTGACGAATGGCAAAAGCGAAACCGGCTGGCGCGTGTAAAACCAGACCGCATCCACATAATTACTGTAAAACGCTGCCTCTGGCTGCCCGGCTCTGATCCTTTGCATCTCCGCGACGACTGGCATTTCACGGTAGACATGGCTGTTATACATATTTGCGCCGCTTGGCTCGCCCTGCTCTCTTGCTTCCAGCAGATATTCTCCCGTGCTATACATTGGATAAACAGACCAGAGCGCAAAAATGATGGCCAGCACAGTTTGAACCTGCCTGGACGAAAAGTTCAAATGCGGCAGGACCAGCCTGTCAAATGTGAGCAAGATGAAAATCGCAGCGGGTACCAGTAGAATGACATAGTAACGGTCTGAGAAAAGATCACGATGATCCTGCGTGACCACCGTTAGCGCCAGCGCGATGAAATAGACAACAGCATACACCATGGAAGGGTACACAGGTGACCCTGCCAGAGATCGTAACCAGGCGTGTCCATTTTCCCGATGATTTCTGTTCATCCAAAAGAGAACAAGAGCGAGCAAACCCAGAGGAATCCATGGTCTCAATAAGATCGGCATCAGGAAAGTAAGATAAGGCACAAACCAGTGCAGCATCTTCGTGAATGCCAGTGATATATTCTCGCCAACGTCCACCGGCTGACTCGCCAGCCCCCATAAAGAGCCGTACATCATTACGTTGTGTACAAGCAGCCACCAGGCTATAGGTAGTATCGAGGGGATTCCTAAAATGATTCCATCACGAAAGAATGTGCGCAGGGATCTTCGATTTTCGATCAGGATCACAATTCCTGCCGTGGCTGTGATTGCCAGCCCAACGTAGCGGTGTAGTGGGGCCAGCGCACTAAGGAGGACCATCCAGGCAAAAGCACGATAAGATCTCTCCTTGATGTATCCGTCCACTGCGATCAGAAATCCCAGAGTCAAGGTCAGATAGAACGGGTCCGAACTGATATTGGCGTGGATACGGAGTGATGAGATGGACAACAATACAAAAAGACTGGCGAGATAGGCGTAGAATGGTTTTTCCCGAAATACCCGGAAAAAGATCACACCACTCAGAAAGATGTTCAGTCCTAAGAGAAAGACATTGAAGTACCAGCCCGCGACGAAAACATCCAGGCCCGTCAGCAGGCTGAGTCCTGCCAGAATCATGGAGTAAAGCGGAGGCCACGAAAGCAACGGCGCGCCTTTGTGGTCATACAAACCATTGCCCGCCAGCAGGTTCTGCGCAACAGACAGGTATTTGGTCGAATCGGAGGAAACCCCTGCCCCATATTTGGAGGTCGCAACAGCGCAGAGGACCAGCGCGATGATTGCCAGGGCAAAAAGGAATAGCCAGTATTTCGTTTCCCCTGGCACCGACCGCCAGGGCAGGTGTGAAGGAGTGGTGGACATAAATTAATCGAGACAATTATAATGGACACAATGGACAACATTCACACCCTCACCATCTCCGATGCATTGGAACAAATCCGGGGACAGAAGATCTCGTCTCGTGAGCTGGTCGAAGCCTGCTCCCGTCAGATCGAACGGCTCAATCCGAAACTCAATGCGTTTATCACGGTGATCGATTCACAGGATGCGCTTAATACCCAGCGCCATGAAGACGACACATCCAGATCGAAAGCCTTATACGGCATTCCCATCGCAGTGAAAGATCTCTTCGATACGACAGGCATCCGCACAACAATCGGCTCGAAGTTTTTTGCCGAAAACATTCCCACAGAGGATGCTTTTGTTGTCGAAAAGCTCAAACAGGCGGGTGCTGTGATCACGGGCAAGACCAACACGCACGAAATCGCCCTCGGCATCACGGGGAACAATCCTCACTACGGGACGGCGCGCAATCCGTGGAACACAACCCGCATCCCCGGAGGCTCCTCCAGCGGATCAGCAATTGCAGTGGCAACCGGCATGGCGCTTGGCACCCTCGGCACGGACACGGGCGGGTCGATCCGCATCCCAGCCTCGCTGTGCGGTGTGGTCGGGTTCAAGCCTACGTTCGGGCGCGTCAGCCTGCGCGGCGTCTTTCCGCTCTCGTGGAACCTCGATCACGTGGGACCGCTGGCAAGATCAGTGAAGGATGTGGCGCTGATGCTGCAAGTCATTGCTGTTTATGACCCAGCCGACCCCGCCTCGGTCAAGATGCTGACCAGCGACTATTCGAGCCATTTGGTGGACAATGTAAAGGGGAGGAAGATCGCGCTGGGTATTGGCGAATTCATCGAGACCTCAGACCCCGAGGTAATCAAAGCTGCCCACGCGGCTGTGAAGGTATTCGAATCTCTCGGGTGCAAAGTAGAGGAAGTCGATGTGAGCTGGCTTCAGGAGGCGGCGCTGGCGAACAAGATCATGACCCAGTCCGACGGCGCGGCTGTCCACCGCGAGCGTATCCGGGAACATCCCGAGATGTTTGGGGATGATATCCGCCGCAGACTGCAGGATGGTGCGAAAACCACCTCTACAGAATACATCCTCGCCAGACGCACACAGGCAGAAATCCGAAAGCGATTCGAGCGGTTCTTCGAGTCCTATGATTTTCTGCTGACTCCCACCACACCCATTGCCGCGCCGACCATCGAAGGGCATGACGCTGTTGAACAAGCCGCACGGCTGACGCGTTTCACTGCACCGTTCAACCTCGCCGGACTGCCTGCCTTATCGCTCCCCTGCGGCTTCACCAAAGAGGGACTGCCGATCGGCCTGCAGATCGTCGCGCGTGCCTGGGGTGACGCAAAGGTATTGAACGCCGGTCACGCCTTCGAAGGGGCAACGGAGTGGCATAAGCGCCTTCCTACTCTCTAGTACAAACTGTCACTTTGAAATGTGGCTTGCACTCTTTGATACAACGCCATCTCCCAGACAAAGAGACGGCGTAAAGACACGCGTTCAAATCCCTCTCGTCTGAGAAGCGCGTCCATTTCAGCGACCGGGTGAAGAAACACGCGGAAGGGATCGTTCCGAAGCCTTTGGAAGAAATTGGCAAGCTTTAACCCAATCCGCAAATACCAAATCTCACGCGGAT
>JAICQC010000392.1 GCA_025938055.1 Anaerolineales bacterium
AACGGTGTGTATGTCTTCAATTTCAAAAATGTCTTGTTTGTCGTGCCGCCTCTTGTGATCACGCAAGAGCAACTGGACGAGGGGTTGAATTTGATCGATGAGGGTCTGGCAGAGTTGATGGATAAGCTAACAGTTTCAAGTTAAACGTTGAAGGTCAAAGGTCGATGGATTTCTGACCCTGGCAAGTCACAACAATTGGAGAATTCATGGAGATCCTGAATTGCATCAACGGTGAATGGAGCAGGAGGTTTTAAGTGCAACCGTCTATCGTTCATGAGAATCGTACAGCCGAAAACTTTGATGCGGCATTGCAATATGCAGAAAGATGGCTGGATATCATCCAGACCAAAGAGTCGTTTACGGTCGAAGAGGCAAAGGAGATTATCGAAGAATCAAAGGAGAACTTTGCCGAGCATTTCAACCGCGGCTGGCTTGAGTACCGCAAATCTGTGACGGAGGCAGGGGACTGGGCGTCGGTCGAATGGGCGGGCGAGGGTGCGATCTTCCGCGATGTGCTGGGGCGCGAGTTTATCGATTGCCTCGGTGGCTTTGGGATGATGGACCTGGGCTGGTGTCATCCCGAGGTAGTGAAGGCCGTCAAGGCGCAGGTCGGTCGCTCACCCATGCCTTCGCAGGAACTGATCGATCCGCTGCGCGGCGTGCTGGCGAAGCTGATGGCACAGATCACACCGGGCGATCTGAAGTACAGCTGGTTCGCAGCGAGCGGCACGGAAGCAATCGAAGCTTCCATCAAGGTTTCGAAGCTTTATACGCAGAAATCCGCGTTCATCGTGGCGGTGAAGGCATTCCACGGGAAGACTCTGGGCTCCCTCTCGATGATGGGCAAGGCGGATTATCGTCAGCCGGTGGGGCTGTTATACGGCGGACCGGTGTATCATGTCCCATTTGGAGACGCGGATGCGGTGGAGCGACAGCTCGAAATCTGTGACAAGGTTGGCATTGGTATCGCGGGTGTGTTGTTCGAGCCTATCCAGGGCGAGGCGGGTGCGATCGTCCCACCGGACGGTTTCTGGCCGCGTGTACGCGAGGTGACAAAGCACTATGGCGTATTGTTGATCGCCGATGAAGTGCAAACGGGCCTGGGACGCACCGGAAAGATGTGGGGTGTGGATCACTGGAATGTGGTGCCGGATATCCTTGCCGTTGCCAAATCGCTGGGCGGGGGAGTTATGCCCGTCAGCGCGGTGGTGACGACCGAGGAAATTTTCAAGCCGATGATGTATCCGAACCCTTTTATGCATACCACCACGACTGGCGGCGGCGCGCTGGCTTGCGCTGCGGCGATCGCTGCCATCCGGGTGACGCTGCGCGAGCGGTTGTGGCAGCAGGCTGCAGAAAAAGGCGTGTATCTCATGCAGCATTTGCAGAAATTCGCTGACCAATACCCCCAAATTTATGAGAAAATAACAGGGAAAGGTCTCCTGATCGGCATGCATTTCCGGAGTCCCGAAATTGGTTACAAAGTTGCAGCAGAACTGTTCAAACGCGGTGTATTGGTTTCAGGAACACTGACGAGCGCGCAGACCGTGCGCGTGGAGCCGCCGCTCATCATTTCCATGGAACAACTGGATCAAGTGCTCGAACGTCTGGACGATACCCTCAAATCTGTTTCAAGGAGCATGGATCATGACTGAGTTCGCGGTTGAAATGCAGGATGTGGTTAAGCAATTTGTCACACCTGAGGGCGGGATCCTGTCTGCCGTCAATCATGTGACGATGCAGATCCGGGATGGCGAATTTTTCTCCCTCCTGGGTCCATCTGGATGCGGCAAGACAACCTCCCTGCGCATGATCGCGGGCTTCGAGCTTCCGACGGACGGCAAGATCTTCATCCACGGCAAGGAGATGAGCCAGGTGCCGGCGTTCCAGCGGCCTGTCAATACCATCTTTCAGCAGTACGCCCTTTTCCCGCATATGACCGTTGAACAAAATATTGGCTTTGGACTCGAGATGAAGGGAGTCTCGCGGGCGGACCGCTCGCAGCGCGTTTCAGAAGCGCTGGAGATGGTCAGGCTGCCGGGAATGGAAATGCGGCGTCCAAAACAGCTTTCGGGCGGGCAGCAGCAGCGTATCGCGCTTGCGAGGGCGCTGATCAACAAACCGGAGGTGCTCCTGCTCGACGAGCCGCTCGGCGCGCTGGATTTGAAACTGCGCAAGGAAATGCAGCTGGAGCTGAAAACCCTCCAGCGCGAAGTGGGCATTACCTTTATCTACGTCACGCACGACCAGGAAGAAGCGCTTACCATGAGCGACCGCATTGCGGTGATGAGCAAGGGTGTGGTGCTTCAAATTGGCGAACCGCAGGAAATCTATGAACGCCCTGCCAGCAGATACGTGGCAGACTTTATTGGCGAGACGAATTTCCTCGATGGAATGGTAAAAGGGAAGAATGGTTCCAATATCGAGATCGAGTTGGATGGCACGGGTGTGATTTGCGTGGAGTCAAGCCGAAGCTTTACGAACGGGCAGCAGGTTTTCGTCGCAGTCAGGCCCGAAAAGCTGCGCCTGAATTCCGAAGTTAAGGACGGCAACAATCTCAAGGCGCGGGTGGAGGATGTGATTTACATCGGCACGGATACTCATTATGGCGTGCGGTTTGCCGGTGGGCAGAAGGTGCGGGTGCGTGAGCAAAATATCATGTACGGGCATCACGAGATCGTGCAGATCGGCGACGAGGTAACGATCTCGTTTGCATATACCTCGCCACGCATCCTGACAGAGTAGGTGATTTTATGTTGAAATCATTTCGCCGCAGCAAAGGACTGCAACTCTTCAGCCTGATCAGCCCGGGCGCGCTCTGGATTCTGCTGTTCTTCAACATTCCGCTGTTGATCGTGCTGTTCATCAGCTTCGTAGAGCGAGGACGTGCAGGCGGAATCGAACTGCCGCCCGTGTATACACTTGAAAATTACAGGCAATTATTTAACGCCTGTGCTTCCGAGTTTTCAGGTCCAGAGTGTGACCCCTTCCTCTACATTGGCATCTTTGGTCATTCCGTGCGCATTGGTCTGGTCGTAACCTTCTGGTGCATCCTTCTGGGTTATCCGCTATCCTATTTCATTTCCAAGCAGAGACCCATCTGGCGCGATGCGTTGATGATCCTGGTGATTATCCCGTTCTGGACAAATTTTCTGGTGCGCACCTACGCACTCAAACAGGTGCTCGCGACCGAAGGGCTGCTCAATTCCTTTCTGACGGGTCTGCACCTGATCAACCAGCCGCTGGACCTGCTGTTCAATGAATTTGCGGTCATCGTCGGTTTGATCTACGGCTACCTGCCCTTTGCGGTCCTGCCCATGTACGCCTCCATTGAAAAATTCGATCATTCGCTAATGGAAGCTGCCTCGGACCTGGGTGCGCCGCCGTGGCGCGCCTTCCTGCGGGTGATGCTGCCGATGACGCTGCCAGGAGTGATCGCCGCGCTGGTACTCGTCTTTGTGCCGGTGGTGGGCGCCTTCATCACGCCTGATATTATGGGCGGCGGCAAGATCGAAATGATCGGAACGCTCATCAACCGTCAGTTCGGTGTGTCGCGTAACTGGCCGTTCGGCTCGTCCATGTCGCTGATATTGATGCTGCTGGTATTGGTCGGCGTGATCGCCTACTTCCGCTCGAGCAGTGAAGAGACACGGAGGGCGATGTGACCACACGATCGGCTGTTTTCCCCACATATCCGCGCCAGCAGGTGCGCCTGCGCACACGGATCGGGAACTGGTTGTTGGGAACGAATGCCGCGCTGGTCTTTGGGTTTCTGTACCTGCCGGTGATCATCCTCATCATCTTTTCATTCAACAATACGCGTTCGGTCGCCCTGTTCACCGGTTTTTCCCTGGAATGGTACGGATCGCTGGCGCAGAACGCAGAACTGCTGGATGCCGCCCGCAACAGCCTGGTGGTGGGTGTGATCACGACGATCTTCGCGACTGCCATCGGGACGTTAACCGCCCTGGCAATGGAACGCTATCGTTTCAGGCTGCGGACCGCGTTCGATGCCAACCTGTACCTTCCGATCGTGATTCCCGAGATCGTAATGGGCATCGCCTTGCTTTTATTCTTCAATCAGGCGCTATTCCCTTTCCTGGGAAATGTATTTGGCATCAGAGCCACGACCGGTTTGCACACAATCACAATCTCGCATATCGCGTTCGACATCCCGTTTGTATATGTCATCGTGCGGGCGCGCCTTGCGGATTTTGACCGCTCGCTGGAGGAAGCCGCCGCGGACCTCGGCGCGGACGAATGGCAGACGTTTAAGCGGGTCACGCTCCCTTTGCTGATGCCCGGCATTATTGGCGGCGCGTTGATGGCGTTCACCCTCTCGCTGGATGACTACCTGATCACGGTGTTCACCAAGGGCATCCGCGAGCAAACGATGCCGATCTATATCTATTCCCTGGTGCGGCGCGGTGTGACGCCCGAGATCAACGC
>JAICQC010000188.1 GCA_025938055.1 Anaerolineales bacterium
CCGGGTGTAATCAATGACATGATCTGCGCCAAGAGAGCGCAGCAAGTCCAGTTTCGCCGTACTGTCCACGGCAGTGACTTCAGCACCGTAGTACTTCGCCAGCTGCACGGCAAAGGTACTTATGCTTCCACCCGCGCCATTGATCAGGATCGTTTGCCCGGGTTGGATATCTGCCTTGCGGAGGAAATGTAATGCCTCAAGCCCTCCGAGCGCAACAGAAGCAGCTTCTTCATGCGTCAAATTGGCTGGCTTTCGGACCAGCCTGCCTTCTTCCGGCAGGCATATATACTCGGCATACCCTCCAAAACTCAGACCGGTGAATCCAAAAACCTCATCGCCAACGTTAAACCGCGTTACGTTTTTTCCCAACTCCTCGATTCTCCCTGCCAGATAACCTCCAAGTATGGATACTCGTTTCGGCTTTCTGAGACCAACATAGATTCGCATGGGGAGTCGAATCCACAAAGGAAAATTCAATGTGCGCATTTCACAGTCGCCTGTCGTTACAGCTGTCGCATAGACCCGTATCAGGACTTCATTTTCCCTGGGAACAGGTTTTTCCACCTCTTTGAGTTTCAGAACCTCGGGCGGTCCGTATTTTGTCCAGATGATTGCTTTCATGTGTTTCTCTACTTACCCCAGGCTTCATGCCAGCGCTTGGAGATTGCTTTATTATGTTCGATGGTCATTCGTCATCCTTTCATCGCCGTCCAACATCCTGTACATCAGTACCGCGCAATTCGGTTGGGTGGCAGAGCAGCGATGCCAACAATAGCAGTAAGGGTGCGTTGCTTAAAACACGTGGGGGAGGTTCCATCCTTCCAGGAAAGCTTTCAAATTCTCCAGTGTCATGCGGAATTCTCCACTGATACGGTCGAAGCGTGCCCTGCGAATCTCGTCGTCCGGCCAGGCTCCGAATCCCGACTCGGAAAAGGTCACTTGGGTGCCATCGTTCTCCTCCTCAAGGACATAGCTTGTAACGAATGGGACGTCGAAATATCTCGGGTGCGGTGGCCACTCATAGACGAACTCATGCGGAGGATTGACGAGGCGGATCGTGGCAGAGATAGGTCCGTCTCCTGTGCCAAATTTGATGGTCGCTCCGGGACGCAGTTCAGTGATTTCCGCATACCCCTCCGCACCCCACCACTGTTTGATCTGCTCCGACTCTGTGATGGCACGCCATACACGTTCGCGCGGTGCAGCTATCCAGATCTTGTGTTCGAGGATGGGTGGTATCACCTTATTTGTCTCCTGTGTGCATGTAGATGGTTTCGTAACATATAACGGAAAAACGTCTTACGAGGAAGCACACCGTTTTCACCATGTCAGTCCCAGCGAAGTCCGCTTGCGGGCCTGCTACCAGATTCGCTCACTCTGGCATTCAATGGTCAATGCTGAATCCAAATTGAGCGCTGGCGTTAGTGACAAAACGAGAATCATGATTCCCTTTTGTTCAGGTGTGGGAATCAATCCCTGCTCGCTGCGCCCCGCCAGAGGGCCACGCCACAGCTGCCAACCCAACTTCTTATAAAACTCCGCTCGGTCTGTCTCCAAACCTGCAATGGTGTATTCGTTGTCAATTTCATTTGCCAACTGATGCATCAGCATGCTCCCATACCCCTGCCCCTGATGGATTGGCAGCGTTGCCACGGCATCTACATAAGCCGTCCTTAACACAGGCAGACCTTCGGGCTGAAGCCAGCGGGTTGTTACCAGAGCGTGACTCGCCAACTGTTCACCTCGATATAAGAGAGCGTGCAATCCGCCCCAAGGGACATAGATAAAAAGATTTTTGAAATCCTCTTCATGATGCGCTTCCACACAAAGCTGAACAATGGAGTCGCGGGTGAATGCACTCAAGTCTTCGGTCTTGGCGAAGAGAATACTGGTCGATTCTGTCATTGAGTAAGGGTGGGCTTTTGAGGATCGGAAAACATGATCTGCGTCCAACGGTTTGCGCTTTCGGCAGGCTTATTCTGTGATCACATCGTCGTGCAGGATGGCATAGATTTCAACGTCCTGATGTTTGCCCTTGTTATACCACGCCCCGCGCGCTGTGCCTTCATGTCGAAAACCGCATTTCTCTGCCAGGCGTCGCGATGCCAGATTGTCAGGATGAATGACGAGCCTGATACGGTTGACACGCTTGGTCTCGAATAAATAGCGCACCAGCAATTGGACTGCTTCGGTCGTTATGCCTTTGCCTCGCTGCTCGGGGGCATAGACCTGATAGGAAAGCTCATACTCGTCGAGATAATTGACGGTCTTGAAGAACTCGATGTGCCCGAGTATCTCATCCTGCGGCGAGACCATCACGAGCATCCCATCCTCTTTGCTCCAAAACCCCGTTTCCTGGAACTGCTTATGGAATGCAGGCTGTGAAAGGATGCCGCGTGGGAAGAAATCGCCACGGTTGTCGATGTCAACGTGGAACGCGTACAGCGGATCGATGTCTGCCTCTTGTACAGGGCGGAGCATGATGGACGTACCTTTAAGCATGATATTCTCCTCTTCAGGTTCTGGATGGGCTGGTCAGCGCGACGCTGACGAAATTATTGCATATACCGACACGTTTGGGAATAAGCAAACTACCTTGTCCCTGGGCGCAGGTTTTCACGCTTCCTGCAATTTGAAAACCTCGGGTGGACCATACTTTTCATACACGACGGCTTTCATACATTTTTCCTACCTGTATAGTAGATTGTTTTGAATTATATTCGTTTATCCGGATTCGACTTTTGTCCACCTTTAGAATCCAACGTCGCCCGCAACAAAAACGGATGGAGCGCAACCGCCGCCATCCGTTCTTCTTATTCACTACTTACTCACTACTTACAAATTACCACTTATCACTTACACGCTACTCCTATGCCAGCGGCTTGCCGCCTGTCACGCCGATGCACTCGCCTGTAATATACGTAGAATCATCTGACGCGAGGAATACAAAGACGGGAGCAAGCTCTGCAGGCTGGCCCGGACGTCCCATTGGAGTGTTCTTGCCGAACTGAGAGACATGGTCGGGTGGCATGGTGGAGGGAATCAACGGGGTCCAGACCGGTCCCGGTGCCACAGCATTCACCCGTATTCCATGTTTGATCGCTTCTTCAGACAGCCCTTTGGTAAAAGTCAGAATGGCTCCCTTCGTGGTGCTGTAGGGAAGGAGCGAGGGAGAGGGTTGATACGCCTGGATCGACGTCGTATTGATGATGGTGCTTCCCGGTTGCATATGTGGGAGCGCCGCCTTGCACAAAAAGAACATCGCGAAAATATTGGTGCGATACGTATGCAAAAGCTCCTCTTCGGTGATCTCCTGAATGCTCTCAAAGGTCATCTGGTACGCGGCATTATTGACCAGAATGTCCAGCCTCCCGAACTCGTCCATGGCCCGCTGCACGATTCGCCCACAGTGTTCTTCGTCGCCGATGTCGCCTGCTACGGGGATACAGCGCCGCCCCTCCTTTTCGACAACGTGCACTGTTTCCTCTGCATCAGAGTGCTCGTCCAGATACGAGATCAGCACGTCCGCACCTTCCCGTGCGAACGCGAGCGCCACCGCCCGCCCGATGCCACTGTCCCCGCCGGTAATCACCGCGGCTTTGCCCTGAAGTTTGCCGCTGCCATGGTACGACTCCTCGCCATAGTCAGGCTTGGGCTCCATCTCCGATTCCAAGCCCGCAGGTTCCTGCGGTTGCTCAGGGAAGGGAGGCTTGGGACCTGTTTTTTTCGGGTCTTCTGACTCAGATTGGTTACTCATACGAATCTCCATCTATTCATTAATCAACTACAAATTATCAATATCTTAAACATCCAGCTTTCCCTGAAGAGAGTCGTCCATCGTCTTCCTGAGCGCTGCACCGATAAGCATCTTAATTCCGGCAACAGCAGTGTTGTGCTTGGTATCCCAGTAATAGCCCTCCGTGGGCGTGACCCTGATGACCGTGATGCGCGGGTCGTCCACACCTTCTGTGAACCACGTTTGAGCGAAGGACGACCACAACTCTTTTATCTTCCCCCGGTCCGTGGAAATAGTCGCTTGCCCGTTCAACTGCATAAAATCGGAATGCTTGGAACCCTGGAAGTACAGTTTCACAGACGGGTCAAGAGCCAGCTCCTGATTCTTGCGGCTGTCGCTCGCGCTCAGGAACCAGAGATTGCCTTCGTCATCCACCTGTCTCACATTCATTGGACGATCCCCATTCGATTCACCCGTGGCGACGGCTGAGCAAAAGAAACAATTTTCCGCCTGTTCCACCATTTCCTTGATTTTGTTGACTGCTTCCTGCCCCCGCAGATCTTCATAGTTATCTTCACGCTGACCCATATTATTTGAATCCATAACAAATCTCCTCTGTGATTTAGGCTTGCATAGAGATTAAAACGAATTGGAGCTTGAATGTGACACGCTTTAATGGATACGTTTGGAGGAAAATAAAAACGGATGGAGAGCAAGATTTCCATCCGTTCTACGCACGAATTACTGGTTTGCCAGCCCTTACCGTCTATCCCGTCCACCACGATCACCGCTGCCGCGATTCCCTCCGCGATCGCCACCACGTCCGCGGTCTCCGCCTCCATTGCGACCACCGCCTCCGGGACGTCCGCCACCAGGTTTGCGCTGGTCTTTCTCGCGCGCCTCTTCGGCGGTCCAGCCTTCGAGCACAGCCTGGCGGGAGAGCCTGATCTTGCCCTGCGGGTCGATGTCGGTCACCATCACAGTGATCTCATCGCCCATGCTGACCACATCTTCAACTTTGTTGACGCGCTCGGTATCGAGCTGCGAAATGTGGACGAGTCCATCCACGCCAGGCAGGATCTCGACGAACGCACCAAAGTCCGCGATGCGCACCACTTTGCCGGTGTAGATGTTGCCAATAGTTGCGCTTTCACCAAGCGACTCGACGCGTTCCTGGGCAATCTTCGCACCCACGCCATCGGTGGAAGCAATATATACAGTGCCATCTTCCTCGATATCGATCTTGGTGCCTGTCTCTTCCTGCAGCGAGCGGATGTTCTTCCCACCCGGACCAATCAGCGCGCCGATCTTGTCTACAGGGATCTTCACGGTAATAATGCGCGGAGCGTGCGGTTTCAACTCTGTGCGCGGCTCGGCGAGCACAGCCAGCATCTTTTCCATGATGGACATACGCGCCACGTTCGCCTGTTCGAGCGCTTCCTTCATCATTTGCGTGCTCAAGCCGCTGATCTTGATATCCATTTGCAGAGCAGTGATTCCCGCCGCAGTGCCAGCAACCTTGAAGTCCATATCGCCCAGGTGGTCTTCCGCGCCCTGAATGTCGGTGAGGATCTGGTAGCGACCGGGAACCTGCCCTGAGCCCGACGAAGGGTCTGTGATGAGTCCCATTGCCACGCCGGAGACGGGCGCCTTGATCGGCACGCCGGCATCCATCAGTGCGAGTGTTGAACCGCAGACCGACCCCATCGAGGTGGAGCCGTTGGAGGACAACGCCTCAGAGACCACGCGGATGGTATATGGGAAGGATTCTTCAGCCGGGATGACAGGCTCGAGCGCGCGCTCTGCCAGCGCTCCATGCCCCACCTCGCGCCGACTCTGCCCACGCAGAGGCTTGACCTCACCCGTGGAGTACGGCGGAAAATTGTAATGATGCATGTAGCGCTTGGAGTCTGTGGGGCTGAGGGTGTCGAGTTCCTGCGATTCGCCCAGCGTACCGAGGGTCGCAAAGGACAGGATTTGCGTCTCGCCGCGGGTGAACAAGCCTGAGCCGTGCGCACGCGGAGAAACACCCACCTCGCACCAGATCGGGCGGATGTCCGTGGGGGTGCGGCCGTCGGGGCGCTTGCCCTGGCTAAGGATTCGCTCGCGCACGATGGAGTGTTCGGCTTCGCCGAATGCATCCTTCACAGAAGCAGGAGACGGGTAGTCGGATGGGCTGGCGCCTTCCGGCACGAAACAAAGTTCGGCAACGATCATTTCTCTGAGTTCATCCATGCCGGTGTTGAATTCCGCTTTCGTCAGGGGCCTATCGAGCAGTTGTGTCATCGGCTCGCGAACGCGGTCGAACACTTTCTTTTGTAATTCTGCATCAGGAGTTGCCAGCGTGATCTCACGCTTCGGCTTACCCACTTCCGACTGCATCTGAAGCTGCAGATCGATCAGCGGCTGGATGGATCTGTGTCCCAACTCGAGCGCTTGCACCATCACATCTTCAGGGATCTCATTCGCGCCGCATTCCACCATCAGAATCGCATCGCGCGTACCGGCAATGCGCAGGTCCAGGTCTGACGTTTCGATTTCGGCAAACGTCGGGTTGATCACGAATTCACCGTTGACGCGTCCCACGCGTACCGCGCCGACCGGACCACCCCAGGGGATATCCGAGATCATGATGGCAGCAGAGGCGGCATTGATGGCATAAATATCCAGCGGGTTGATGCCATCTGCAGAGAGCGAGAACATGATCACCTGCACCTCGTTGCGCATGCCGTGCTGGAACAGTGGGCGCAGAGGTCGGTCGGTGAGACGTGATGTGAGGATCGCTTCGGTGCCGGGCCGGCCTTCGCGCCGGAAGAATGAGCCGGGGATCTTGCCGCCGGCCGACATTCTTTCCTCGTATTCGACTTGCAGTGGGAAAAAGTCAATCCCTTCGCGCACACCACCCATAGTGGCGGCCGCAAAGACGATGGCATCGCCGCTGCCGAATGTGACCGAGCCGCCAGCCTGACCCGCCAGTTTTCCAGTCTCAAACGTGAGTGTTTGAGTCCCAACCGTAGTTGCGTATTTCTTTGATTCAGGTTTCATTTTTTTCTCCTGTGTAGCTGACATCCACCCATCGGCGTCCGTGAGAGTCCAAAATTACGCAGGCAAGCCGCGCTCGTCGCTGTTGCGACAATCTGAGTTGGGTCGTATGTCGGTGGTTAAGCCAGCCATGTTATAAATTTCCGCCTGGTCAGGGACTGAAGAGCGTCTACAAAATGTAGTGACGATTTTAATCGTCCCAAGCGACTCGAGTCGCCACTACTGCTTGTCTTCGCTATTCAATTCCTGACGACGGTTGCTTTATTAAAAAGACCCTAAAGGTTTTTGCGAAGCAAACCTTTAGGGTCTCATCTTCTTACTTATGGCGCAGGTTCAGGCTTTCGGTGACTCCCAGGTAACGGGGATAGTCAACCTGACGCAAGTAAGCCAACATGCGGCGGCGTTGCCCAACGAGTTTGAGCAATCCACGCCGGCAGGACTCATCTTTTTTATTGATCCGAAGATGATCGGTCAACTGCTGGATGCGGCCGGTCAGGATGGCAATCTGCACTTCCGGGGAGCCGGTATCCGCATCATGGCGATGATAGTCCGTGATTAATTTTGTCTTAACTTCTTTCGCGAGCGGCATGACGTATGCTTTCCTTTCTCTAGATTATGGCGGCGCGATTTTTGAAATGCTTGGCCTTTCATGGCAAATCGAACACCGCACTTTGCAGGTCTCCATGCCCATAGCCAGGTTGCATTGATGCTGACCATCAGGCAGGACCAGTCACGGGCGGAAATTATACCAGAAAACGAGTTTAGACCTCCACCTGGATGGCGCTGCCCGACTCATAACGCCTCAATCCCAGACGAAAAACGCCGATCGCAATGAAAAGAAACGCGATCGCCCCGACCAGCAGCTCCGCCAAGGTTTGCCATGTAAAGGCGCGGATGAATTCGGCGGGCACCGCGCCCATCAGCGCGGCAGGGATGATCGTGAAGAGGATCAGCTTGGCGTAGTTGTCGAAGAGTGTGATGGGGTAAATGCCAAACGTCAGCATGGCATTGAGCGCCAGCGCCGATAGGTTGGACATGATCCCAAACCAGAACGCAAGGCTCTGGATCAGGATGAGGAACGCCGCGAACACGACAGCCGCCAGGAGAGTCGCAAGGATGAAGCGCAGCAGCCCATCCCAACTGAAATAGCCGGAGAGAGCATAACTGACGAATCCGTAGGTGAAGTCACCCATCCCGCTGGCGATCATGCGGCTTGCCACCGCGTGCAGCAGGACGGGGCGTGGGAACGAGAGGTAATAGTCCAGGCGTCCCTTGCTGATGATGTCGCTGAGGTTGAAGGCGTTGCCAAATAAGAGACTGACCACACCAAATGAGCTTGCCAGCACGCCGAATGTCAGATACATGTCGTTGATGCCCCAGCCGCGCACATCCTGGAACCGGTCAAAAAAGATGATCCAGATCGCAAAATAGATAAAGTTATTCAGCATCATTCCGATCACCTGCGACAGGAACGCGGCGCGATACTCCATGGCAGAGAGCAGGTTGGCTTTCCAGACCGCGAGGAGGAATTTGAGTTCTTTCATATCAAGTAATCTCGATGGTCGAGTAACCTTCGACGCTTTTCGAAGGTGTATCGAGACCATCATGGAAATAAATAGACTCACTGCAACAGTTGGTTTCGACACCTGCACTCCCCGGCACCTGCGTCCGGGGCACACCTGTCCTGGCGTACGGTGCCAGGGGGTGTGCATGCAGGTGCAGGTGTACGCCCCGGCAAACACGGGGCTACTCAACCAACGAGTATCTACCCTCCATTCACCGTAAGGTATGCCACGCCGCGGCGGTAGGCAAACGTGAGCAGAAGAGCCAGGATGACGATCCAGATAATTTGGAGAGTCATCACGCTGATAAACAGTTCCGTCGTGGGCGTCACGAACAGTCGCGCCGGACCGTATGTGATGCTCGAAAACGGCAGCGCTTTGGCAATTGCTTGCAGCCACGCGGGATAGAA
>JAICQC010000315.1 GCA_025938055.1 Anaerolineales bacterium
GCGCTTCCTCTGCGGAGGAAGCCGAGTTACTTGCTGGCGACCTCTATGAGTTTGAAGATCTGCCTGAAAATTTTGGTGTTAGCATCTCGAAACCCAATACAACAGGGACGGTACAGCCGGAAGAGGATGGATCCATTAATCTTCGAGCCTATGTGACCGATAACGGTGATTCTTACGTAAACTTTTATCAGGTGGAAGCGGAAATAAACTATTTGGATGTTCCGTTATCCTTCCCCGAGAAGGTTCAGCTGTTTGACGATGGATTGAGTGCGCACGGAGATCCGGATCAAAACGATCGTTCCTTCAACGCGTTGTGGGTGCCGAAGCACGGTGGGAATATCGAGATGACGGTAACTGCCACGCTGCCGGATGGCCGCTCAGACACAGATTCAACGACCTTCAATATCGAGGCGCTTCCTGATCTGGCTGTCACAAAGGTATACATTGAAGACGTTGCCTTCTTGAATAACCAGGCTCGTGTACGCGCCGAAATTACGAATCTGGGCTTCACGGTGAGTGGACCCATCAATGTGGATTTTATCTACTATGCAACAGACGAAAATGGTAATAAGGTTGGCAATCCGGTTCACACCAGCCACCTTCAGATCCTAACCGGCCAGCCCGGGCAGCCGGTCATTTTGACGCGCGGCAGCAGCGTTGAGATCGAAGATACGGAGTTTACGCCAGCAAGTCTGTCGTTGTACTTCGTGGAAGTGGTTGTGGATCCTTCCCCCTAACTCAGAACATCATCAGAACATATTGACTTCAAGGAGCTCCGATGATTAAGCGTAAACACTGGGAAATCCTATATAAGGCTATTTTATTAGTCCTGGTATTTCTACTAACCTCTGAGCCGCTGCTGGTTGCGGCGAAACCGCAGCAGGTAGACCCAAGACAGGAAGCCATTGACGAATTCACTACCAGCGGCGATGTATATCTTAGCAGCGTGACAGAAATGCTGGCTTTGAGTGCCGGGTTGGTGAATTCTATTTCGGCAATTCAAAATACGCCTCTGAGCCAAATCAACGAAAGTGCCATTGCTCAAGTAAGGGCAGACGCTTTGAAGGCTGCAGAAGCCAGCGCAACTGCTTTAGGCTCGATAGATGATCTGGCGAACAGCATCGAAGCTTTCGGGGGCAATTTACCTGCTGCTTTTGATCCCTTCCAGAGAGCTAGCCAGGGATTACCAGAGCAGTTGAGGAACGACTTGATTCTGGAAGCAGGTCTGACGAGTGCAGATGTAGACGCTATTTCCAGCGGAATGGATGACCTCCTACTGGAACGCCAGAGTTTGGCGGCCAATGGCATGCCTGCCGAGGTCGCTTCTCAACTTTCTCTGGCAGGGTTTAGTCAGGAAGAAATTGCCCAAATTGCCACCGTAGTGGGTACGCGTGGACTGGCGAACACCAGCCTAACCACAAGCCTAGCACAGTTCCGCGCCTCTCAGGATGAATGGGCAGATGTGCGCACACACACGCTGATCTTGAACATCCAGCTGATGGGCTACCAGATTGGCGCGCTCCAGGCAAAGGGAGTCCAAGCGCGAGCAGTGACCGATGCAGAACTTCAGGAAATCGCGGAGGACGAACTTCGTGTGCTTGTTCATGTAGCACATTTGCAAGAGTTGTGGGGGACCGATCCGAATTTGAATATTGGCGAAGGAGATTGGTGGTTTATCGAGCATTACGCCGGGCGGGCAGCAGAACGTTTGGATGCGCTCGTGATCGACACCCAGAATCGCGCGCTGATCGCAGACCTATTCGTCTTGCAAGAAATGAAACTGCTGGCACTGAGCGCGAAAAATGGCGATGCGAATTATGTCAAACAGGAACTGGATGGGTTGGGGGAGATACTTTCCTATCTGGTTGGAGATCGGACGTTTATCTCCAGACAGAGAGATGACCTTCAGGGTCTCAGTTACATTGCGGCGCGGCTCGTTAGTCACCCGAACTTGCGCGCGCATGTGCAGTGGACTGTAGATCAGGAAGCGACATCAGGCACCGCCAAGCTGGCACGCGTTCGCATGGACACAATGGGTGTGGAGAACCTTGCTCCCTTAGCTGGCGTGATCGCCGAACAAGATGAAACCAACAATATCAAGACGCTTGTCTTCATGGCAGGGCTCTCTTATTTCGATGAGACAACTACAGCGATCCTACAGGAGATCATAGTCATTTCTGACAGCATTGGACAGATCGAACTGGTCGATCTAATTCAAGCGATCCTGACCGGAGATACGGATAATCCCCTCTTAATTGCCACCAACATGTTCCTGGGCATGGTCCCAGTTGTGAATGTAATAACGGATATTTTTGCTCTGGTTGCCTCAGACGGAACCTTTATGAGAGCGATTCTCCTGTTTGCACTTCTGTGTGATATTGGCGAATCTCTTGCTTTGATTCCTGGCTTGCAGGTTGCGGCTGGCGCATTCATTGGAGGGGCCGTCGTTGCGGTAGTCAAGATTCTCTTTGTAAATGCGGATGTGGCATTCAAGGCGGTCCTGAATGGATTCAAATTAAGGGATGCCTTCAAAGTGATTGTTGATATGGTCAATGTGGCTTCCAAGCATATCACCAGCAATATTAATTCCCTCGATGATGCTATTCAGGCTTTACAGACCATCTTATCAGGTGAACTAAAACTCTGGGATAACTTCGTTGAGTTCGTGAAGCGTGTTGGAACAGACGGGTTGCTTAAGCTTGGATTTGATGAGGGATCCTTGCTTGTAGGTGGAATTATAAGGAGAGGCCTTGAGCTTACGGATGAGACCCTGTACGTGGTGGATAGCATTGGCGATGATATGTTCAGGGCTGGAATCGAGCTTAGCGAAAATGCAGGAGATGGCGTAGGAGTGCTCGCAAGAGCCGTGAATCCAGAGGAAGCTCTAAGCTTTTCGGATGAATTGGTAGCGCTTTGCGGAACGAATGGGAATGGCAAATCTGCCGCCAAATTAGCGCGACCTATTTTAGCCACACCGGTTTCTGATTGCGTAAATAGAGTGCAAGAGATTATTGGAGAACTGGATCAAGTTGCCCAGAGGGGGTTGACAAAACTTTGTAGGGTTCTTGGTGACGAGGCGACTCACTTGGCATTGAGACACATCGACAATCCAGAGCGTTTAACAGGAATGCTTAAAATTATGGGAGAGTCTAGCGATGATTTTAGGTGGCCAGGTTATATAGATGGTTTGGAAGAAATAGTATTTAGTTCGGGAGATATATCTGTAGATATTCTTAAATACTTACCTATCAATGTGTTAGATGAGAAGTTGTACCCTGGATTTGGTGAGTTTCTTTTAAATAGCAGCTATCTAAATGATAACTATACGCTCATGAGAGTACTAGCTGAAAATGGACATCGAAGTCCTTTACTAGGACACATAACACAATTGCAGGGAGAATATCGTGAGTTACGCTTTTATCAGTACGCCACTGCCGACGGACAAGATTTCTTGTTTAGACACACTGGTCCTATCAATGAAGGTGGTGTGGATGCAGTTACCAAAAAGGGAGATGTATATTACTGGGTTGATGCAAAAGATAAAAGCCAGGGCAATGGCCTAATTTTGGACGGGTTTCAGAATGGCGATGTTTCCTTACATAAAGGAGATCTGAAAAACTACATTACAGCAGGTAGCCAAAATACTTTCAATAGAGAATATTTTGAAATAGAAACTCTTAGGCTTGTTGATGTGGGTGAGATAAGTGGGCAGCAATTTATTCAATTACATCAAGCCCTCGAGGATGGTCGGCTTGAAGTGGCTATATTTGGTGGTGGCAGCCTCAGACCATTTGATACTAAATTAATTTCAATTTCAGAGCTAGTAGACATAGATACAGATATCTTAGTTCCATTCCAAATAATAGTCGATATACAATGATCAAGAGAAACATATTATTTAATGATTATAAGGATCAATTGGTATGGAACTAATTCCACCCTTTTATGAGCTGATAAAGAAAAATCTTTTGAATGATGCACTTTGGTCATCATATGCTGCAGGTAGACAACCCATGCCAGATATTCCTGGGCATTTACTAAAGCCTTGGGTAGTGTACTTCTATTATCTAAATGATTTTGTTCACGCTAAAGAGTTAAGTTACAAAGCAAGCGCTTTCTTAAAACTTCGCGCCGAACATCGATTCGCCAAAAATCATTTGGCACTTGGGGTCGGTTCCCTTTTCGAAAGCGCTTTATATCGAAGTCTAGCACAAAGGGCGGATGAGGCTTTAGGACTATGGCAAGAGGTTATAGATAAAAGACGCCAGATTTCCGAAGAGCAGTTACTTATAGAAAATATGTCACACCTATGGGTCTATGAAGCATATAGCTTGGAAAGGCTGGGAAGATATAACGAGGTTCATGAACCAGCCATGAAAGGTTTTCATGGAATCAATACAGGTAAAACTCTTTATGATGAGCCTCGCCGAAACTCGCATGTCTATATGTTGGTTGAGCTACTAATTAATTTAGCTAGCTATCAAGTTAGTCCAAGTCGTGAGGGACAAAGAAAAGTACAAGAGGCGCTGGTTACATATAAGAATGAAAATCTTAAATATGGACGTTTAGGATATGACATTATTTTTGATCTTCAATCCTCTTATCCAGATATATTTGAACCAATTTTGCCTGGTGCCGACCCGGAACAAGACTAAGGGCAAACTTCTACTTTAGGAATCAACATGAACAAACGTAGCATCTGGCGAACACTGCAAAAGTCAATCATCCTGAGCTTGATTTTCCTCTTGGCTTCCGAGCCAGTTTGGGTGGCAGCTAAACCGCTGCAAGCTGATCCAAAGCAAGAAGCAATTGATTCGCTCACTGCCAGTGGGGATGTGTATCTGACGAACGTGGCGGAGACTCTGTCGCTTAGCACGGGTTTGATGAACTCCGTTTCTGCCATCCAATCCACGCCGCTGAGCCAGATCAGCGAAAGCGCTATTGCTCAAACGAGGGCAGACGCTCTCAAAGCGGCAGAGGCGAGCGCGGTTGCCCTGGGTTCTGTGGACGACGTGGCAACCAGTATCGAATCATTAGGGAGCAATTTGCCGTCAGCCATCGATCCCTTGCAAATAGCGTCTGAGGGCTTACCTCAACAGCTGCACGACGCTCTTGTTCAACAAGCAGGGTTGACGAGTGCAGATGTGGATGCCATTTCTGGTGGCATGGACGATATGCTCCTGGCGCGTCAGGGTATGGACACAAGTGGCATGCCAGCTGAAATCGCTGCACAGTTGACACAAGCAGGCTTCACCCAGGCGGAGATCGACCAAATCGCCACCGTTGCCGGAACGCGCGGGCTAGCGGATCCCAGCCTGACGACCAGCCTGGCGCAGTTCCGCGCCTCGCAGGATGAATGGGCAAATACACGCACGCAGATGCTGATCCTGAATATGCAGTTGATGGGCTACCAGATCGGAGTCCGCCAGGCAAATGGTGTCGAGCCGCGGGCAGCGACCGAAGCTGAACTCCAGGAAATTGCCCAAGACGAACTGCGTCTGTTAGTGCATGTGGCGCA